>QZKB01000153.1 GCA_003599415.1 Ignavibacteriales bacterium
TAAAGAGGTCGTAGTCATCTTTTATATTTAAAAGATAACAATCATATCCAACGTCCCTTATTCCCTGGGCCATTCTTTCAAAAGTTTCAAATGGATCGGTATATTCAAGATCAAAATAAGGTTTAAAATCCAGATCCTTCTTCTGAACCTGATGACGTTCTTTATAATAATCAGGATGCGCTTCGTTATATACTATTGCTACTTTCATATTTTTATTTCTTGTTGAATGAAAGTTAGTGAAAAAAAATAACCGGTAAAAATTCAGATCAATGAGTTATTAGGTTTCATTCTTGTCTTCATTTAATGATTAAAAATCTCACACAAGTTTTTTAATAATATTTATCATGCGAATAAATCGACCGGGTAAATATTTTATCGATCGGCCGATACAGTTTAATAACCTACTTTCCTTATTCAATTCCGATTATTATATTAAAGCCGGAAAGAATAAATTAAAATCATAAAACAATATGCATAGATTCCAGGACCTACAAACAGAAGAATATGCTTTTGGTAAACGCATACAGATGTTCCAGAAGCTTATGAAATTTAAAATCCGCGAGATACTGCTCGTTTCAAGCTTATACGATTCTTACCTGTTTGAAGAAGACGGCAGGTTGTATGAACAACTAAGAAGAGAATATCTTGGATTAAACCTGAACCATACTCCTGAAATAAACCACGTAACAA
The DNA here is from genome assembly GCA_003599415.1 of Ignavibacteriales bacterium. GTDB lineage: Bacteria > Bacteroidota > Ignavibacteria > Ignavibacteriales > SURF-24 > SURF-24. Next base: position 691 of record QZKB01000153.1, read on the forward strand.
GCGCATCGGAAGCACTTGATTTACTAAATGCCGGTGAACATTTCGATCTTATTATAACAACGCTTCACGTGGAGGATATGCATGTCGTTAAATTTGCAAAGTTATTAAAGGATCGGGGGATTGATATTCCTGTAGTTCTTTTAGCTTACGATAACCGTGAACGAAAAGAACTTACAATGAATTATGATATTTCAATATTTGAAAGAGTGTTTATCTGGCAGGGTGATTATAAATTATTAATAGCCATAATAAAATGTATTGAAGATAAAATTAATGTTGAGAACGATACAAAGAATGTCGGTGTTCAATCCATTATTTTAATTGAGGACAATGTAAAATTCTATTCAGCTTACCTGCCGATAATTTATACGGAAATTTTCCAGCAGTCGCAGAGGCTGCTATCGGAAGGAGTTAATCTTACTCACAAATTTTTAAGGATGCGCGCCCGCCCTAAAATTCTTTTATCGACAACATATGAAGAAGCGAGTGAATACCTTGAGAAGATTTCTGAGTTTGTACTTGGTGTTATTTCTGATATCAACTTTAAAAGAAACGGTGAGAAAGATCCGATTGCCGGAATTACTTTTGCAAAAGAAGTTAAAGAACGCCATGCAGATATACCTATACTTCTTCAGTCAAGTAACCCCAATCATGCCGATACTGCAAAATCAATCGGCGCTTCATTTTTACAAAAGGGTTCTCCAAGACTGTTGCATGATTTACGCGACTTTATGATTAATAATTTTGGACTTGGTGATTTTACTTTCCGGATTCCAAGCGGTAAGGTAGTAGGAAAAGCCTCTAACCTGAATGAATTAGAGGAACAGTTAAAGTCTGTTCCGCCGGAATCAATTTCATTCCACGCTAATAGAAATCATTTTTCAGTTTGGCTTAAAGCAAGAACAGAATTCTGGCTTGCACACAAGCTGCGACCGCAAAAGGTAAGTGATTATTCTTCAATTGAAGATTTAAGGCATGATATCATTTCGAGCCTGCAGCTTTATAAATCCTTGCAGACACGAGGCATAATAACAGATTTTGTTAAAGAAACTTTTGATTATGAAAACAGCTTTGCAAGAATCGGCGGCGGTTCGCTGGGCGGTAAAGCAAGAGGATTGGGATTTATAAATACCCTCATTACCAATTTCAATATTACAACAAGGTTTGAAGGAATTGATATTTACGTTCCATCTGCAGTTGTTCTTGGTACAGATGTCTTTGATCAGTTCATGGAAGAGAACAATCTTATTAACTTTGCATTAACTACTGAAAATGATGACGAGATTACCAATCGTTTCATCCATGCAGAAAAATTTCCGGAAGATATTGTAAAAAAACTTAGGGATTTTTTAGATCTAATCAGGGTACCTCTTGCCGTCAGATCATCAAGCTTGTTAGAAGATTCGCAGTTCCAGCCCTTTGCAGGAATTTACCAGACTTATATGCTTCCAAATAATCATGAATATCCGGAAGTTCGGCTTAAAGAGTTATTAAACAGCATCAAGCGAGTTTATGCATCAACTTTTTACCAGGCTGCCAGGGATTATATGAAAATGACATCTTACAGGCTTGAAGAAGAAAAGATGGCAGTTATCATTCAAAAAATGGTTGGATCGGAAAGAAGGGAAGGAAGGTATTATCCTGATTTTGCCGGGGTTGCAAAGTCATATAACTTTTACCCGGTACCCCCGCAGAAATCATCAGATGGTATTGCGTTAGTTGCATTAGGTTTGGGAAAGACAGTTGTTGAAGGCGGGAACACAGTAAGGTTTTGCCCAAAATATCCAAGACACCTGCTGCAGTTCTTTTCAACTAAAGAAACAATAAGAAATGCTCAGCAGGATTTTTACGCTTTGAATTTTAAAAACTATAATGAAGACAGTACTGCTCATCCTGAAGATATTTACGTGGAAAATTACGAGCTCAACAAGTCTGAAGAAGACGGAACATTGTATGCCGTAGGTTCAACTTATTCAGCGGAGAATGATTCTGTTTATGACGGCATCTCGCGCAACGGTACAAGGGTTGTAACTTTTGCTCCAATACTGAAACATAAAATCTTTCCTCTGCCGGATATACTGGAACTGATTCTTGACCTTGGACATTGGGGAATGGGTTCTCAGATTGAAATTGAATTTGCAGTTAATCTTAAAACTCCGCCAGGCGTGTTAAAAGAATTTGGTTTGCTTCAGATGCGCCCGCTTGTGCTGAGCATGGAAAGTGAAGTACTATTATTGAATGATGTTGAACCTGCAAACTGTATTGTTCAAAGTGAACAGGTATTGGGTAATGGTGAAATAAGGGACATCTATGATATTGTTGTTGTTCATATTGATAATTTTGACAGAAGTAAAAGCAGGCAGATAGCTTATGAAGTTGGTGCGCTGAATCAGAAATTAATAAACCTAAAAAGACCTTATTTGCTTATAGGGGTCGGAAGATGGGGTTCGCTTGATAATTGGCTGGGAATTCCGGTGACATGGGAACAGATTTGCGGAGCACACGCAATTGTAGAAAGCGGGTTTAAAGATTTTGATGTTACTCCTTCACAAGGCTCTCACTTTTTCCAGAATTTAACTTCATTCAGGGTTGGTTATTTTACTGTTAATTCACATCTTTCAAATGATTTTATTGATTGGAAATGGTTGACTGAACAAAAAGTGCTGGAAGAGTTTAATTTTACAAAACACCTTCATTTCGATTCTCCTATTATCGTTAAAATAAATGGCCATCAGAATAAAGGAGTAATTTTAAAACCGGGATTATAATTTGGACTCAGATGAAATTGTAGTTACAAATACTCTGTTTAATAATCTCAGCGATCCTGTATTCGTTTGTAATTTAAATTACGGTAAAACTCTAAGTAATTTTATTGAAGCAAACCAAACCGCCTGTATTAAACTTGGCTATACTAAAGAGGAATTACTTAGCCAAAACCTGCTGTCGCTTACCAACCCCATTTTTGAAAATAAACTTGTCTCAATAATAAATAAACTGCTTCTTGAAGGGCAGTACATTTTTGATGTTGAACTGATTACCGGAAAGGATAAGAATATTTCTTTGGAAATGAATGCTGTCCTGGTTGATGTTTCAGGAAGACAGACAATTATTATGACAGGCAGAGAAATTACAGGAAGACTAAAAGTTGAAGAGAAACTGAAAAGAGCAACCGAACAATTAAGAAACCTTGCAATCCGTATTCAGAATATAAGGGAAGAAGAAAGAACTGGTATTGCAAGAGAACTTCATGATGAACTGGGACAAGTTTTAACAGTTTTAAAAATACAGATTATACTGCTTCTGAAAAAATTTCAGGGTGAAAATAAAGAGTTAAAAGATAAAGCAGATCTGATTGCCGCTATGATTGACAATGCAGTAGATTCTGTACAAAGAATTACTTCTAAACTACGTCCTAACATACTTGATGAGGTTGGTCTTGTTGCTGCTATTGAATGGCAGGTGAGTGAATTTTCAAAAAATACAGGACTTACTTTTAATTATATTCACGAAAAAGATGCGTTAACTTTAGATTACGAAAAATCAACGGCTATTTTCAGAATACTTCAGGAAGCGCTGACTAATATTGCAAGGCATGCAAATGCTTCAAGAGTGAAAATTGAATTGCGGGAATTTAAAGATAACCTGATATTGGAAATAACCGACAATGGAAAAGGAATTACGCAAAACCAGATTAACGACCCGCGTTCGCTTGGAATACTTGGTATGAAAGAGCGTGCGCTTATTTTCGGCGGAAATGTAATTATAAAGAGTTCAATGGAAAGCGGTACAACTGTTATTGTTGAAATTCCTATTTGAGTAAAAATTAATTCGGTTTATAAATGATAAAAATTTTAATAGCAGATGACCATTCAATCGTCCGGCAGGGATTGAAACAAATTGTTGCTGAAGAGAACGATATTAACGTATGTGCTGAAGCAGGCAATTCAGTTGAATTATTTGAAAGACTTAACAAACCGGAGTGTGATATTGTTATACTTGATATCAATATGCCCGGTAAAAGCGGAATAGAAATTCTAAAAGATATAAAACTATTAAAGCCGGATTTGCCTGTTCTTATTTTAAGTATGTACGGTGAAGAGCAATACGGTGTAAGAGCTATTAAAGCCGGTGCATCCGGGTATCTGAAAAAGGTAAGCGCTCCCGAAGAGCTTGTTAAAGCAATCAGAAAAATAATTTCCGGCGGAAAATATATTACTCCGGCCCTGGCAGAAAGGTTGGCTGATTCACTGGAGAATTATAATAAATTACCACACGAAATATTATCTGACCGCGAATATGAAATCATGTGTAAAATTGCTTTGGGCAAAACTGCTGAGGAAATAGCTGAAGATTTGTCAATAAGTGTACATACTGTTTACTCCTATAGAAACCGTATTTTTGAAAAAATGAATTTCAAATCCAATGTTGACGTTTCCAATTATGTATCAAAAAATAAGTTGGAAGATTAAGCATTTGTATGCTGACTTATCTTAAGAATACTGATCGCATTGATAGTGTAATAATTTTTATTACACTACTTTCATAATAATTACTCTTTCCGGTTAAAACGTCATAAACTAACTTGCTGCCGTTATTAATTTATTCCGAACAATTACATCACCAATCAGGAGGCATTAAAATGTCCGATTACGTAAAAGAATTAATGGCAGAAGTGAAAGCTAAAAATCCTGCCGAACCAGAATTTCACCAGGCTGTTCAGGAAGTTGCTGAATCTTTATCTCTTGTAATGGAAAGACACCCTGAATATCGCTCCGCAAAAATCCTCGAAAGAATTATTGAGCCGGAAAGAGTACTTATGTTCAGAGTTCCCTGGGTTGATGAACAGGGAGAAGTCCACATCAATCGAGGTTTCAGAATTGAAATGAACAGCGCAATTGGACCATATAAAGGCGGATTGCGATTTCATCCTTCGGTAAATCTTGGCATTTTAAAGTTTCTTGCTTTTGAACAGGTGTTTAAAAACAGTTTAACAACCCTTCCTATGGGTGGTGGTAAAGGCGGATCTGATTTTGATCCTAAAGGAAAAAGCGATTTGAAAATAATGCGCTTCTGCCATGCATTCATGCAGGAACTCTACCGTCATATCGGGCCCGATACTGATGTACCCGCAGGTGATATAGGAGTTGGTGGAAGAGAAATTGGTTACTTGTTTGGTATGTATAAAAAACTCAGGAATGAATTTACGGGAGTACTTACCGGAAAAGGTTTAAACTGGGGCGGTTCGCTTATACGTCCTGAAGCAACTGGTTACGGCTCGGTATATTTTGCAGCAGAAATGCTTGCAACAAAAGGACAAACGCTTGAAGGTAAAACATGTTTGGTTTCCGGCAGCGGAAATGTTGCTCAATACACGGTTGAAAAATTAAACTCGCTTGGAGCAAAAGTTATTACAATGTCGGATTCGAATGGATATGTTTATGATGATGAGGGAATTACAGATGAAAAACTTAACTATGTCATGGAATTAAAAAATGTACGCAGAGGTAGGATTAAAGAGTATTGCGATAAATACAAAAATGCTGTCTTTACTCAAATTGACCCAAAGCTGGATTATAATCCGCTATGGAATCATAAAGCTGAATGTGCTTTTCCAAGCGCAACACAAAATGAAATAAATGTTAAAGATGCATACAACCTTGTTAACAATGGAGTTTATGTTGTTAGTGAAGGTGCAAATATGCCTACTACAGCTGATGGAGTTGAAGTATTTCTTGATAAAAAAATTCTTTATGGTCCCGGTAAAGCGGCTAATGCCGGTGGAGTTGCAACAAGCGGTTTGGAAATGACGCAAAATAGCATGCGTCTTCCCTGGTCTAGAGAAGAAGTTGACAACAGGTTAAGGATGATTATGAAAAGCATTCACAAGACTTGTGTGGAAACAGCAGAAAGATTTGGTACACCCGGTAATTATGTTAACGGTGCCAATATCGGAGGATTCCTTAAGGTTGCAGATGCAATGATGGACCAAGGCGTTGTTTAATTATAAACCTTTTAACCAACCCCCTTCTAATGGAAGGGGGAAATTAAATATTATACTTTTATTTGGAGAAACAGATTTTTATATTCGCTTGTGAACTAAAATACTTTTTCGTTGCAGGAATAGAATTTTTATGTAAGCCTTAATATGGATAAAAGATCTTCGGAATTACTGAATAGTATGGATCTTCTATGGGTAGAACATGGTTATGGAAACCGTTTCCAGGGATTTCAGAACCTGATGCGTCTGCGTGTAAGAGACATATTATTAGTTTCAAGCCTATATGATCTTTACCTGTTTGAAGAAGACGGCAGGTTATATGAGTTAATTCGAAACGAATACCGTGGATTAAACCTAAGTCATTCCCCCGAGCTTACACGTGTTTCAAGCGGCAATGATGCAATAGCTCTTGCACAGGAAGAGCGTCGTTTTGATTTGATAATTACAACCCTGCACACAGAGGACATGTCTGCAATCCAATTAGCAAAACTTGTAAAAGAATCCAATCTTAATATTCCTATTGTACTTCTTGCATATGATAACCGTGAATTAAAAGACCTGCTATTGCATTATGACACAACTGTTTTTGATAAAATATTTATCTGGCAGGGTGATTTCCGTTTGTTAATTGCAATTATAAAATACCTGGAAGATAAATTGAATGTTGAGCACGATACAAGAATGGTTGGCGTGCAAAGCATAATTGTTATTGAAGATGATATAAGATATTTCTCCTCGTTTCTCCCAACTCTTTACACGGAAATTCTGAAGCAATCACAGAGATTAATACAGGAAGGGATTAATCTTTCACATAAATTTTTAAGAATGCGGGCGCGCCCCAAAATTCTTCTCTGCTCTAATTATGAAGAAGCGTGGGAATATTATACAAAGTATAAAGATTTTATTTTGGGTATTATTTCTGATATTGATTTTCTGCATAACGGAAAACAGGACTCACTTGCAGGGATAAAATTTGTTGAAACTGTCAGGAAAGAACATAGTGATATTCCTTGCCTGCTTCAGTCAAATGTATCTGATAATGAAAAATTAGCAAGATTTGTAGGCGCTCATTTTTTATTGAAAGAATCTCCTACCTTCCTTGATGAACTAAGAATATTCATGAATACATATTTCAGCTTTGGTGATTTTGTATTTAAAACCCCTGAAGGTATTGAAGTGGGAAGAGCAAATAATCTTAAAGCGTTGGAAGAAAACCTTCACACTGTTCCGGAAAGCTGCGTTAAATTTCATGCAGAACGTAATCATTTTTCAAACTGGTTAAAAGCCCGTACAGAATTCTGGCTTGCACATCAGCTAAGACCAAGAAAAGTTTCTGACTATGAATCTGTTTCAGCACTTCGTAATGATCTGATTGAATCAATTCATTTGTACAGGATGATAAGACAGCGTGGGATTATAGCTGACTTTACCAAGGAATCCTTTGATCCTGATTCAAGTTTCGCCAGAATTGGTGGTGGCTCTCTTGGGGGTAAAGCAAGAGGTTTAGGATTCGTTAATACAATTATAAACGATTATAATCTCCGAAACCGGTTCAGCGATACAATCATTTATGTTCCTCCTGCTGTAGTAATCGGAACAGAAGTTTTTGATCAGTTTGTTGATGAAAACAACCTTAGAAAATTTGCGCTTAAATGTAATGACGATAAAGAAATTACTAAGAGATTTTTAGAAGCCGAAAAATTCCCGGAAGATATTCTTGCTGATCTTGCGGCGTTTCTTGACATTGTAAGAACACCTCTGGCAGTCCGCTCTTCAAGCCTGCTTGAAGATTCCCAGTATCATCCGTTTGCCGGCGTTTATGAAACTTATATGCTTCCGAACAAACAAAGCAATCCTTTGGTAAGACTGAACGATCTTTTAAACACAATTAAACGTGTTTATGCTTCAACTTTTTATATGGGGGCAAAAGAATATTTTAAAGTTACAACTTACAGGCACGAAGAAGAGAAGATGGCTGTCATTGTTCAAAAACTGGTTGGTGCTTCACATCAGAACCGCTTCTATCCTGATTTTGCAGGCGTAGCAAAGTCGTACAACTTTTATCCTATTGCACCGCAAAAATCTACCGACGGAATAGTATCTGTTGCGCTTGGTTTAGGAAAGACAGTTGTTGACGGCGGGAATGCAGTAAGATTCTGTCCACGGTACCCGACTGATTTAATGCAGTTTTATTCTGTTAAAGAAACATTAAATAATAATCAATTAGAATTCTACGCCCTGGATCTTGAAGGAATTTCAGAATCTTTCGAAGAAACACATGATACAATGACCAAACTATATAACCTTTCGGTTGCTGAACAGGACGGAAGTTTAAAGTATGTTGGTTCTACCTATTCGAAAGAAAATGATGCGATATATGACGGGCTTGGCAGACCAGGTACCCGCATCGTTTCATTCTCACCGGTATTAAGACATAAAATATTTCCTTTGCCGCAAATTTTAGAATTGCTACTTGATATGGGAACGTGGGGAATGGGAACTCCGGTTGAAATTGAGTTTGCTGTTAATATGTCAACGGATAAAAAACAGGAAAAAGAATTTGGTTTATTACAGATTCGACCGCTTGTAATAAGCAGGGAAGTTGAAGAACTTCAGCTAAATGATACTGATAAAGAAAAAATCATTTGCCAGAGCAACCAGGTTTTAGGTAACGGGGCTATAAGAGACATTAAAGATATTGTTCTTGTAGATTATCATAATTACGATCGCGCAAAAAGCCGGATGGTTGCTAAGGAAGTTTCATATTTTAATTCCAAATTAATTTCAGAATCAAAACCTTATCTTTTAATTGGTGTAGGCAGATGGGGAACACTTGATCCCTGGTTGGGTATTCCTGTTAAATGGGAAGAAATAGCTGGGGCAAGAGCTATAATTGAATCCACGTTTAAAGAATTATCTGTAACACCATCCCAAGGGACCCACTTCTTTCAGAATATTACATCATTCCAGGTTGGTTATTTTACAATTAATTATAAAGATGAAAATAGTTTTGTGGACTGGGATTGGTTGCTTAAGCAGGTACCGGTTGAACAACTTGAATATACAAGACAAATTCAGTTTGATAAACCAATTGTAGTAAAGATGAACGGACATCAAAGTAAGGGTATAATATTGAAGCCGGAGGATGAAAAGTGAACGAAGAAAGTAAAGACGAAAAGAAACAACAGAGCTCAAATTCAACAGGAATAAAATCATGCCCGCATTGTGGAAGGGAATTAAGTCCATGGGAGCAAATTCTTTTAAGTGTAGACAGGATGCTGATGTGTAAAGGCTGCTGGTATAGAATTATAAGTGATGTCTTTCCTGAAAGCAAAGAATCTGAAGATGAGAAAAAAAATAAAGGTGAAAATTCATGAAGTCTTACAATTCATTTGATGTGGCACAGGAACAGATTATCCAGGCTGCTACCTTGCTTAATCTTGATGAAGCAACTAAGAAGCTTCTGCTTTGGCCACAGAGAGAGTTTAAATTTACTTTGCCGGTAAGGATGGATAGTAACAAAGTAGAAATTTTCCACGCGTACAGGATTCAATATAACTATGCAAGGGGCCCGGCAAAGGGTGGAATTCGTTTTCATCCTGATGAAACTGTAGATGTAATAAGAGCACTTGCCTGCTGGATGTGTTGGAAAACTGCAGTAATTGATCTGCCGTTGGGTGGAGGTAAAGGCGGGGTAGTCTGCGATCCCAAAAATATGTCCCCAAGAGAACTTGAAAATCTTTCGAGAGCATATATAAGAGCCGTTGCCTATCTTATTGGAATTGATAAAGATGTACCTGCTCCTGATGTTTATACTAATCCGCAGACAATGGCCTGGATGATGGATGAATATGAAACGATATTGAATAAACATCATACGGGGGTTTTAACAGATAAACCGATGCAGCTTGGCGGTACTGAAGGCAGACGTGACGCAACTGCACGCGGTGGTGTAATTACTGTAAGAGAAGCCTGTAAAATTCTAAACGTTGAACCTAAAAGATATGTAATTCAGGGATTCGGAAATGCAGGCCAAAGAGCAGCTCTCCTTCACCAGGAAATTTTGGGTGTTGGAAAATTAATTGCAGTAAGTGATTCAAGAGGTGCAATATTTAATCCTGATGGCTTTGATCCAAAGGAACTTGTTATGCACAAACTAAAGACAGGTTCAATAAAAGGATTTCCCGGAGGTAAGGATATACCGCGGGACTCGGTTTTGGAATTAGATGCCGAAATTCTTTACCCGGCTGCTTTAGAAAATTCTATCTCAATTGATAATGCGGTAAACATCAAAGCGAAGATAGTTTGTGAGCTGTCAAATGGACCTACAACTCCTGATGCTGATTTAATATTAAATAAAAAAGGGATTTATGTTATACCGGATATTCTAGCCAGTGCCGGAGGTGTTACTGTTTCTTATTTCGAAATGGTTCAGGATAACTACTCGTACTTTTGGGATGAAGAATTGATTCATCAAAGACTTGACGGAAAACTGACTAAAGCATTTAATACAGTTCACGAAGCCGAAAAGGAAAAAAATATTCACCCAAGACTTGCGGCAATGGTAGTAGGAATTGCAAGAGTAGCAGAAGCCTGTAAGCTGAGAGGCTGGGTATAAACTTTTTTTAAGTTAAACAGAATTACGGGAATATACCTGTTTTTAATAAATCTATAATTAAAAAGATTAGTTTTCTTAACTGAATGGTTTCATAAAAATATCCAGATTGAATTCCGTGATAGTTGGTTAAGAAAAATTTATCTCTGTAACAAATCTATTCATCCTTTTACCCATAGAAAATTACTTTTATTTATTAGTGAATAACATTATCTTGTAAAAGAAAATATTGTAATATTACTGAGCTTATTAGTGAATGAGAATTTTCAGAATCTGGGTAAGTTAATAGTATTTGCCGGAATAGTTCTTATTATAATTGGTGTCATATTGTTTTTTTCAGCCAAGATACCTTTTATTGGAAAGTTAATTCACCAGGACTGGTACCAGATTCCAAAAGAATTAGACAGGCCACTCTGGAGCGAACCATATTTTGAT
>QZKB01000075.1 GCA_003599415.1 Ignavibacteriales bacterium
GGTTGCTGCAGGCAACTATGTTTGTACATTATCTTACGGAAATTATTCCAAATCGATAAAAATGACTTTGTTGAAGTAATTTAATTTTAACTTAGTGTCTTAGTGTCTTTGCGGAAAAAACTTAAACCGCTAAGGCGCTAAGGCGCTAAGGATTATATAGTTTTTCACATATTCCAATAAATAACTTACCTTGATTTTAATGCCATCCATAAGTATATTTTTCGTGTTAATTTAATAAAATAAAGGAATTTATGGCAGATACATCAGATTTCAGAAATGGTCTTATCATTCGGTTTAAAAACGATCTCTATTCAATAATTGAATTTCAGCACGTTAAACCGGGCAAAGGCGGCGCCTTTGTAAGAACTACATTAAAAAATTTAAAAACCGGTAGAAACCTTGACAATACTTTCAGAGCAGGCGAATCAATTGAACCTATAAGAGTTGAAAGAAGAAAATACCAGTACTTGTACCGTGAAGGTGATTTTCTTGTATGTATGGATAACGAAACTTATGACCAGATTAACGTTCCATTTAATTTATTTGCAGACGGTGTAAAATTCCTGAAAGAAAGCGACGAGGTTGAAATTCTTTTCAATGGTGAAGAGATTATCAACGTTGAACTGCCGATCTTTACAAATCTTAAAGTGATTGAAACAGAACCAGGTTTCAGAGGTGATACGGCTACAAACGTAACTAAACCTGCCAAGTTAGAAACAGGCGCTTCGGTTGCAGTTCCTTTATTTGTTAACGAAGGTGATTTACTGAAGATTGATACACGCATTGGTGCATATGTAGAAAGAGTAAAGGCCTAAGGCAAAATGGATTTAGATTTAATAAAAAAATTAGTAAAGATTGTTGACAGCAGCGGCGTAACCGAACTTGAAATACAGGAAGGTGAACTTAAAGTAAAGATTGCTAAAAAATTTAAGACTAATATTGTAAGTACAGTCCCGGTTGCTTCTCCTGTTATAACTGATGTAGTTCCTGCCGCAAAAGCAGAGCCTGTTCAAAAAGAAAAAGCTGAAGAAGCAGTTCATTCAAATAAAATTGAAATTAAATCTCCAATAGTTGGAACGTTTTACCGTTCTCCTGCCCCTGATGCTGATCCTTATGTTCAGGTTGGTGATATTGTAAGTAAGGGAACAGTCCTTTGTATTGTTGAAGCAATGAAACTGATGAATGAAATTGAATCTGATGTTGATGGCCGGATTACAAAAATTCTTATCGAAAACGGAAAACCGGTTGAATATAACCAGCCGCTTTTCCTTATAGAACCTGTCTGAGTTCTTTACTAATGTTGAGGTATATTTGTTTAATAAAATTCTTATAGCCAATCGTGGCGAAATTGCCTTAAGAGTAATTAGAACTTGTAAAGAACTTGGGATAAAAACAGTTGCTGTTTATTCTGAAGCTGATACTGATTCACTTCATGTTACTTTTGCTGATGAAGCCGTTTGCATCGGTCCTGTTTCTGCAAAAGAAAGCTATCTGAAAATTCCATCCATTATTTCTGCTGCAGAGATTACAGGTGCTGATGCTATTCATCCCGGTTACGGTTTCCTTGCTGAGAATGCAAATTTTTCTGAAATATGTACGGAATCAGGTTTAAAGTTTATTGGTCCATCACCTGAAATGATTAAAGGTATGGGCGATAAAGCATTTGCTAAAGAAACGATGAAGCGTGTTGGCGTTCCGGTTGTACCGGGCAGTAACGGTGTAGTTAAAAATGTAGCAGATGCAAAAATAATTGCAGCAGAAATTGGCTATCCTGTTATCATAAAAGCTTCTGCAGGCGGGGGCGGTAAAGGCATGCGTATTGTATGGGAAGAAGATAAACTTGAAAACGCCTTTCAGACTGCGAGAGGTGAAGCTGAAGCCGCATTCGCAAATTCTGATGTATATATTGAAAAGTATATTGAAAATCCGAGACACGTTGAGATACAAATAGTTGGAGACCAGTTCGGAAACGTTTATCATTATGGTGAACGTGATTGTTCGGTTCAACGCCGTCATCAGAAATTAATTGAAGAATCACCATCACCTGTTGTTGATGTTGATCTCCGTAACAGGATGGGAGAAGCTGCAATAAAAGGTGCTTCTGCAGTTAATTATGAAGGAGCCGGTACGATTGAATTTCTTGTCGATAAAAATAAAAATTTCTATTTCATGGAAATGAATACAAGAATCCAGGTTGAACACCCCGTTACTGAAATGGTGAATGATGTTGATCTGATCCGCCAGCAGATATTAGCTGCTGCCGGTGAAAATTTAGATCCTCATCCGGTTGTTCCGAAAGGTCATTGTATGGAGTTCAGGATAAATGCAGAAGATCATGAAAATAATTTTCGCCCTTGCCCCGGTAAAATAACATCTTTGCATTTTCCCGGTGGATTAGGAGTAAGAGTTGATTCACACATATACCAGGATTATGTAATTCCACCATATTACGATTCACTACTGGCAAAATTAATTATCTGGGCTAAAGACAGGAAACAGGTGTTAGACAGGGCTAAAAGAGCGCTTGAAGAATTTACAATTTTGGGTGTGCCCACTACTATTCCTTTTCATCTTAAAGTTCTTCAGGATGAAAGATTTATTACGGGAAATTTTGATACAAGTTTTATAGATAATCTTTTAATTAAATAAACAGAGGTTGAAATGAACATTCCGCAAAACCTAAAGTACACAAAAGATCATGAATGGATTTTAATTGAAGGTAATACCGGTACAATTGGTGTTACAGATTATGCCCAGGGAGAACTTGGTGATGTTGTTTTTGTTGATATCGATTCCAGCATCAGTGAAGTAAAAGCAGGTGAATCATTCGGTACGGTTGAAGCCGTAAAGACAGTAAGTGATTTATACGCCCCTTGCAGCGGTACTGTACTTGAAATAAATAAAAAACTTGCCGATGAACCACAGGTTGTTAATACAGATCCTTACGGAGAAGGTTGGCTGATTAAAATTAATATCACTAATGCAGCTGAATTAAATGACCTGCTTGATAGTGAAGCTTATAAACAATTGATCGGACAATAATCAAAACCTTCAAGGTTCTCTTACCGGAAAAATAAAAAACCTTGAAGGTTCTCTTCAGTGAAAATGTTACATAAAGAAACAATATTAATTTTAGATTTCGGTTCTCAGTATACTCAGCTTATTGCAAGACGTATAAGAGAGTGCAGCGTATTTTCTGTAATTCATTCCCATAATTTTTCAATTGAAAAAATAAAAGAGCTTAACCCGAAAGGAATCATTTTATCCGGTGGTCCTCAAAGCGTTTATGATGAAGGTTCTCCTCAGGTTGACAAAACTATTTTTTCTCTTGGAATTCCTGTTCTCGGAATCTGTTATGGCCAGCATTTAATTTCACATTATCTTGGTGGTAAAGTTGAAAAAGCAGACAACCGCGAATATGGTAAAGCTCATTTAAAGCTGGAAGAGAATTCAATCCTTTGGAATGGGGTTGAAAATAATTCAGTAGTGTGGATGAGTCATGGCGATTTGCTTACAAAGCTGCCGGATGGTTTTTCAATCATCGGTACATCGGAAGACTCTCCTTATTGTGCTATTGCGAATGAAGAGCAAAAAATATTTGGAGTTCAGTTTCATCCTGAAGTTGCTCACTCGGCTGAGGGATTAAAAATTCTTAAGAATTTTCTTTTTGGCGTTTGCAAATTAAAAGGGGATTGGACCTCTGCCCATTTTATAGAAGCTTCCGTAAAAGAAATAAAAGAATTAGTAAAAGATAAAAAAGCTATTTGTGCATTAAGCGGTGGTGTTGATTCGTCTGTTGCCGCAATATTAATGCATAAGGCAATAGGTGAAAATCTTGTTTGCATTCATGTTGATACCGGTCTGATGAGATTGAATGAAAGCGAGCAAATCATCAAAATGTTTGATCGGCATTTTTCTTTGCACATTATACATATTGATGCAAGTGAAATTTTCCTTACTAAACTTAGCGGGGTAACCGACCCTGAAAAGAAAAGAAAAATAATCGGAAATACTTTTATTGAGGTCTTTGAAAAAGAAGCAAAAAAGTTTTCTGATGCGGAGTTTCTTGTACAGGGTACATTGTATCCGGATGTTATTGAATCTACTTCGGTAGTTGGTTCATCGGTAACAATCAAAACTCATCATAACGTTGGCGGTTTACCGGAAAAAATGAATTTAAAACTGATTGAACCGTTCAGAGAATTATTTAAGGATGAAGTAAGAAGCATTGGCAGAGAACTTGGCTTGCCGGAGGAATTTATTGCAAGACATCCTTTCCCAGGGCCCGGGTTAGCTGTTCGCATACTCGGAGATATAACAAAAGATAAACTTGAGATTCTTCGTAAAGCAGATGACATCTTTATTGGGGAAATAAAAAAGGCCGGACTTTACAATAAAATCTGGCAGGCATTTGCTGTTTTACTTCCGGTAAATACAGTTGGTGTAATGGGAGATGCCCGTACATATGAAAGTGTGGTTGCATTACGCGCAGTTACTTCAACAGATGCAATGACTGCAGACTGGTATGGCTTTGATGCGGATTTCCTTGCAACGGTTTCAAACAAGATTACAAGAAACGTCAGGGGGATAAATAGAGTGGTTTATGATATTAGTTCCAAACCACCTTCAACAATAGAATGGGAATAAATTAATGCACGAGATTGATTACTTAATTAAGAAAGCAGGTGAATACGAAACGCAATCAAAATTGCTTCACGCAACCCAGATTTATATGAACATAATTTCAAACAATCCGGGTCACTCTGTTACAAATATTAAATTAGCGGATTTGTATGACAGGATGGGAAATCCGTCTTCTGCAATTTTATTGTTAACAAATTTCCTTGCAGAAAACCCGGATGATCTGGAAGTGCGTTTATTCCTTGGGCAGTTGTTTGTCAATCATTCAATGTGGAATGACGCTACAGAAATACTTTCTGAAATATTACCGGAGAAACAGCCATTAGCAGCATTTTTATCCGGATATGCATGCTTTATGAATAAGGAATTTGATTTAGCTGAAATTAATTTTAATAATTTTATTGCAAGCAGTTCAAATGTTGAATTCAATGGTGAAGCATACCTATACCTTGCAAAAATTTATCTTAACCAGGAAAAATTTGATGAAGCCTTGGAAGCATCCTCAAAAGCAGAAAGGATTCTGAATATAAACTGGGAAATTCAATTGATAAATGCTGTTATTAATTACCAGAAAGGTATGTACCTTCATGCTTTGGCATTTATTGATAAAGCATTAAAGCTGAATACAGCAGAACCTTCACTAAAAGAATGGGCAGGCAAAATACATTTTAAACTTGCAGACTTTGTAAATGCGGAAAAATATTTCCTGGATGTTATTAAAAATTCTGAACCCACAGCAAATACCTATTCCTACCTTGGATTAGTTTGTCTTGGTTCAAATAAAAACAGAGAAGCGGTTAAGTATTTTAATAAAGCACTAAACCTTGATCCGAATAATGTGATGGCCTTAGACGGTAAACAAAAGTGCCAGATGAAAAAAACAAAGTAATATAAACAAACCGGGATTTCTATGAAGGTTAAAGAACTCCCATTAGATGACAGACCGAGAGAAAAATTATTATTAAGAGGTTCGCAAAGTTTAAGTGATGCCGAACTGATTTCTATTTTATTAAGAACAGGTAAAAAGGGAAAGACAGTAATTCAAATCGGGCAGGAACTTATAACCAAACATAAGAACCTTGCTGTGCTTGCCTCATTATCGTCTGAAGCGTTGCAGGAAGTTGAAGGTATAGGTAAAGACAAAGCAGCAACCTTAGTAGCAGCCTTTGAAATAAGCAGAAGGGTTTCATCGCAAAGCAAACAAATCTTTAATAAAAAAATTACCTCACCAAAGGAGGTAGCCGAGTTTTTTATTCCTTTATTGATTGATGAAGTGAAGGAAAGATTTATTGTTGTTTGTCTTAATTCAGCTAATAAGATTATTACTTATGATGTAATTTCAATCGGAAATCTGAACACATCAATTGTTCATCCCAGGGAAGTTTTTAAGAAAGCTATTGAAAATAATTCTGCAAGTATTATTTTAATACACAATCACCCAAGCGGAAATGCCGAACCAAGCGTTGAAGATATATCAATTACTAAAAAACTTGTTGAAGCGGGAAAGATCATGGATATACAGGTTTTTGATCATTTGATTATTGCAGGAAATGAGTATACAAGTTTTGTTGAAAAAAGAATTATCTGATGTTGAATTATATAAACATAAATAAATAGATTTTTCCGGAACACTTTTTATTAACGTATATTTTTCATATAATTAAATAAAGACTGTGTATAAAGTGGTTCCGATTCAATAGATACTACTTTGATATTATATTTTTGCTTGAAATATTAAACATTTTTGTTAATATTAAGACAGCGAATTTTTATTATTAATCAAATTATTTTCAGGAGGAAAGATATGGCCAAATTAAAAGGTCTAATGATTTCAGCTCTAGCATTTACATTTGCTGCTTCTATGTTTATAGGTTGCGGCGGAGTAAGTGAAGAAGAAATGGCTCAACTGGAAGCTCTTAGAAAAGAAGTTAATTCAATGAATTCAGAAATCAGCTCGCTCAGAGCAGAAAAAACAAAACTTGAGCGTGAGATTGCTGAAAAGAATGCCAAACTTGAGCAGTGTGCAAAAGATAAAGAAGAAACACAGAAAAACTTAGAAAAACTTCCTAAATAATTGGAATAAGTTTAAAAGAAATTTGGAGAAAAACAGATATGAAAAAATTATTTTTAATTTTATTTGGTCTCATGATATGTCTTTCTGCCGTTTCATTTGCACAAGAAGAATTGACAAAGGAAGAATGGCAGAATGAAATGACCCGCTTAACGGATCAGAAAGCAAGTCTTTCAACTGAACTTGACGCTATTAAAGCCGACGTTACAAAACTTAGAAATACTAAAGTTCAAACAGTTGAAGATTGCATGGATGAACTTTATGCAATGGTAGGCGCTAACAAAGCTGATATTGAAGCTTACAGAAAACAAGTAGCCGAACTCAACGGTAAAATTATGAGGAAAGAAGGTACAAAAGCTGACCTTCAAGCTGAACTTGATGCTTTAAAGAAAAATAAAATTTCTGCTTTGCCGGAATTTTTTGATAAGGTACACAACCAGATGCAAAGATCTTTGGATGCATGGGTAGAAGCTCCAAAAGAAATTATGTACACCGTTGTTAAAGGCGATTGCTTGTGGAATATTGCAAAGAAAAAAGAACACTATGCAAATCCATTTGCATGGCCAAAAATTTATCAGGCTAACAGAGATCAGATTAAGAATCCTGATTTGATTTATCCAAAACAAATCTTCAAGATTCCGAACTTGACTGAAGAAGAAAAAGCTAAATATGATAAGTTAAGAGCAAACTACAAACCTGCTCCGGTTACTCCAACTAAACAGGATGAAGTTAAATAATTCTCTTGGCTATTAATTGTTTAACAAAGTTTTCAGGCCCTTTTCAATTTAGTTTGAAGAGGGCTTTCTTTATTTAAAAATATGACTCAGATAGACAAGACAATCACTATTGAAAATGTTGATATGCTTTCTTTACTCGGGCTTAACGATATCAATCTTAAGCCGATTGAAGACAGGTTTAATACTTCTGTAACGATAAGGGGCGATTTGGTTTATATTAAAGGTGTTCCCGAAGAAGTGGAAGCTGTTGAGAAGGTATTTAAAGAAATGGTTTATGTATTGAATACATCAGGCAGCCTTAAACTTTCTGATGTTGAGACAATTGTTGATTTGACTCAACAGGGCAGGGAAATAATTTCTGAAAAGGAATATGATACAATTGTTCTTTACACCAAAAGCGATGTAATAAAAGCTAAAACTCCAAACCAGGTTAAATATTTCCAGGCAGTTAAGAAAAGTGATATTTGTTTTGCTATCGGTCCTGCCGGAACAGGTAAAACATATCTAGCTGTTGCATTTGCCGTTGCTGCACTTAAAAAAGGAATGGTAAATAAAATTGTGCTTGCACGTCCGGCAGTAGAAGCCGGGGAAAGTCTAGGATTTCTTCCAGGTGACTTTAAAGAAAAAATTGATCCGTACCTTCGTCCTTTGTATGATGCTTTGGATGATATGATTCCTTCCGATAAACTACATAATAATATCGAAAAGGGAATTATAGAAATTGTGCCTCTTGCTTATATGCGCGGAAGAACTTTAAATAATGCATTTGTAATTCTTGATGAAGCGCAGAATGCAACATCAATGCAGATGAAAATGTTTTTAACACGACTTGGACCTAACTCAAGAGCAATCATTACCGGTGATATAACCCAGATAGATTTACCATACAAAACAGTAAGCGGGTTGGTGCAGATTCAGGATATATTGAAAGGTGTTGAAGGTGTTTCCTTTGTATACTTTGACAGGATTGATGTGGTAAGACACAGGTTAGTAAAAGATATTATTAATGCTTACGAAAAATTTCATAGCGAGAGTGATAAAGGGGAAAAAGAGCAGAGTTGAACTGCTCACAATCCATCCACCTAAGTTTTCAATTTCCTAAATTGGTTTTACTTTCTTCCCAGTATTTATCCATTTCGCTTAGGTTTGATTCTGAAATATTTCTGCCTGTGGCTTTAATTTTATCTTCAACGTACTCAAATCTTTTTATAAATTTTTCGTTTGTTCTGCGTAAAGCATTTTCCGGATTGACGCCGAGAAACCTTGCATAGTTTACCAACGAAAAAAATACATCGCCGATTTCTTTTTCAAGTTCTATTTTATCACCGCTTCGTTCGGATTCATGCATCTCTTCAATTTCTTCGATTACTTTTTTCCAGACATCTTCTTTACGTTCCCAATCGAATCCGACTCTTGCCGCTTTTTCCTGTAAACGATAAGCGCGCTGTAAAGATGGTAATTTTACAGGCACACCTTCAAGAATAGAATCTCTGCCTTCACTAAGTTTTATAGTCTCCCAATTTCTCTTTACTTCTTTTGAACCCGAAACTTCTGTCTCGCCAAAAACGTGCGGGTGTCGTCGGATCAACTTTTTAGAGATGCCATCAATTACTTCATCAAGTGTAAAATGATTTGATTCCTGCGCAATAATTGTATGAAATACAACATGAAGAAGTAAATCTCCCAGCTCAATTTTCAATTCATTAAAATCTTTGTTATCAATTGCTTCAACCACTTCGTAAGTTTCTTCTATAGTTGCATCTTTTATAGAATCGTTTGTTTGTTCGCTATCCCATGGACATTCTTTTCTTAATCTTTCAACTATTTTAACCAATTCCTGAAATTTTTGTAACGACATTATTTTCCTTTCGTTTTTTTTGTTTCAAATATACGGTAATTCTTGTGAATAAAATTCTATTGAACTAATTTTGTCTCACTAATTAAATATGAGGAAAAAATGATTGAAGAAAAAATTATTGAACTTGGTTTTACAGTTCCTGATGCACCAAAACCATTGGCCGCTTACATTCCGGCATTAGCAGTAAATAACCTTGTAATGACTGCTGGTCAGCTTCCTATTGTTAAAGGTGAATTGAAATACAAAGGTAAGCTTGGGCAGGATTTAACTGAAGAAGAAGGACAGAAAGCAGCTGAAGTTTGTTTATTAAATTGTCTTAGTGTCATTAAATCCGTTGTGGGTAGTCTTGATAATGTTGAAAGAATACTTAAGCTGACAGTTTTTGTTAATTCTGCAGATGATTTTACTGCTCAGCCAAAAGTGGCAAATGGTGCGTCTGAATTGTGTGTTAAAATATTTGGAGAAGAAGGGAAGCATGTTCGAAGTGCCGTTGGTGTTAACCAATTACCTCTTGGCGCTCCTGTTGAGATTGAAATGATTGCAAAATTAAAATAACTATTTTTGTCATCCTGCTAATCATAACATAAAATTATAAATAAAAAAAGGGAAGCAAGTACTTCCCTTTATAATATTGCGGAGAGGGTGGGATTCTCAGTCAAATTTATAAGCCTCCGGCTTAGGCTGATGAGCTTCCGGCTCAGAACCAACGGTCCATATCCTGATTAAGAACCTTGTCTAAATATTGTCTTCCAACTCCTGACTTAAGAAATAATTCTCTCTTCCTTGCTTCACTTAAAGTGCTGTATTCTTCTTTATAAATAATGTTCCAGGGAAGGCCACCTTTAGTGAATCTTGTTTTGCCTGAGTTGTGTTGATGAATTCGTGCTGCTAAATCGGAAGTAGAACCAACGTATCTCTTATTTAATTTTACACTAGGTAAAACATAAACAAAGTACATTTTTCATAGAGATAATTATTGCGGAGAGGGTGGGATTCGAACCCACGGTACCCTTGCGAGTACACTACCTTTCCAGGGTAGCCAATTCAACCACTCTTGCACCTCTCCGTGCTTTATGCTGAGTTTATACGGAAATAATTATTATCCAGCTTATGCAATTTTTTTTCTAAAAAAATTCGCATCAAATATACTAAGAATCCAAGGAATTAAAAATTCTTATAATTACTCATCTATTTTTTTTATCTTAGCATATGCAAATCATAATTAAAGGGTAATAAGAATTGAGTTATGAAGCTAATCTGTTGAAAGGTTTATTGTTAGTCTTTTCTGCATTAACCGGTTCAGTTTCAACATTTACATTTAGAATAACACATCATAAACTTTGCTCATTAATAAGTTTATCTGCTGGTGCTTTATTTGGAGCTGCTGCATTTGCTATAATTCCGGATACTTTTCAAAATCTTTCCTTTACTGAGTTTATACTTGGATTGTTCTCCGGATATTTGGTTTTCTGGTTGATAAGCAAATATTATTTTCACGTTTGCCCTGCTTGTTCCGCTAGTCATTTTGATGAACAAACAACAAAGAAATTTTCTGAAATAGTATTATTGATGATGACTGCCCTGGCATTTCATTCTTTTTTTGATGGGTTAGCATTAACTGCCAGAACTGCTCATTCGCATATTGAAGGTAATTCAATTTTCATAGCTATTCTTGTTCATAAATTTCCGGAGGGATTGGCTTTAGCTTCACTTATGTTAGGGGCAGCCTATGAAAAAAAGAAAATTGTTATTAATGTTTTCCTTGTTGAAATGACAACATTGGTTGGTGCAGTAGCGGGAATCTTAACACAGGGATTTAATTTACCTGAATCAATTCTTGAAATAATTATGACACATATTGCCGGTGGATTTATTTTCCTTTCTCTCCATGCAATCCTTGGCGAAATGTTAAAACATCATACAAAACTTGTGGTTTTATACTACTTGAGCGGAGTAATTTTAATTCTTGCTGCTACATTAATTTCAAATTACTTTTAATTTAGTTCTGTTGTCTTTAAATTTGTACGGCATAAAAAAATGCTGATTACCGCTATGATGTAAAGATATGGAGAGGTGGCAGAGCGGTTGTCATCGCGAAGCGAGATCCCGCTTTGCGGGAAATGCGGCGGTCAGAAATGTATAAAGTGTATATATTAAAAACTGATAGTAAGGAAAGATATTATATAGGGCATTCGGAAGATGTTGAAAAAAGATTAAGCGAACACAATTCGGCAAAAACAAAATCGACAAAGGCATATGTACCATGGAAAATAATATATACGGAAGAGTATCAAACAA
>QZKB01000007.1 GCA_003599415.1 Ignavibacteriales bacterium
CTTTAGAAAATGAAATACCGGATACGTTTGTTATTACCGGTGATATCAATGCAATGTGGCTTCGCGATTCAAGTGCGCAGGTTTTGCCTTACCTTGGTTTTATAAATGATGATGCTAATTTAAAAGAAATGATTCGCGGAGTAATTAACCGGCAAACCAAATGTATTTTGCTTGATCCATATGCAAATGCATTTACACTAGGAGAAGCAAGCAGCGAATGGGCAAATGATTTTACAGAGATGCAGCCGGGAATTCATGAACGTAAATGGGAAATTGATTCTCTATGTTACCCGGTTCGTCTTGCATATTCGTACTGGATGATAACAAAAGATTCTTACTGCTTTACAATTGATTGGAAGAATGCCGCTAAGTTAATTGTAAAAACTTTTAAAGAGCAGCAAAGAAAAAATAACCGTGGAAATTACAGATTCGGCAGAGCAACCTCATGGAGCACGGATACAGTTCCCGGCAATGGTTTCGGAAATCCTGTAGAACCTGTTGGTTTAATTGTTTCAATCTTTCGTCCTTCTGATGATGCTACAATTTTTCCATTCCTGGTTCCATCAAATTATTTTGCAGCAATTACATTACGTAAGATTGCAGAAATATTTATTAAAGTTTTTAACGATACAGCATTTGCTACAGAATGTGAAGAACTTGCAGTGGAAATTGAGAAAACAATAAAACAATACGCAATTGCCAATCATCGTCATTTTGGTGAAATGTTTGCATACGAAGTTGACGGCTACGGTAATAAATTATTTTTAGATGATGCCAATATTCCAAACCTGTTATCACTCCCCTATCTTGAATGCTGTTCACAAGCAGATCCGGTTTATTTGAACACAAGGAAATTTGTGCTCAGCAAATTCAATCCTTATTTCTTTAAAGGAAAAGAAGCAGAGGGTATTGGAAGTCCTCATACTTTAGTAAATAAAATCTGGCCGTTAAGCATAATTATGAGAGCATTAACAAGCACTGATGATGAAGAGATTATTCAATGTTTAAAATTCCTTCACTTAACCAATGCGGGTACCGGTTTTATACATGAATCATTTGATAAAGATAATTCCAAAGATTTTACACGAAGCTGGTTTGCGTGGGCAAATTCATTATTTGGTGAGCTGATACTTAAAATTTATAATGAAAATCCTGATTTATTAAAAAGAAAAATTGTTGATTAAAAACCTATTAAAATAAAAAGAAGTTTTATGAAACTATCAAAAGTTCTTACCCTATTTTTTTATTTACCTGTTTTAATTTTATCACAGGTTGATCCGCTTTATAAAAATCATTTGCTTCCAATTGAAGAAAGAGTTAATGACCTCGTATCAAAAATGACGCTTGAAGAAAAAGTATCTCAAATGGTTTACAACTCGCCTGCTATTGAGCGTCTTGATATTCCTGCTTACAACTGGTGGAACGAAGCATTACATGGAGTTGCCCGTAACGGGATTGCAACAGTATTTCCACAGGCAATCGGCTTAGCAGCTACCTTTGATAAAGATTTAATTTATGAGGTTGCCACTGTTATCTCCGATGAAGCCCGAGCAAAATATAATCAGGCTTTAAGCAGAAATAAAAGAGGAATATACCAGGGAATTACTTTATGGTCACCCAACATTAATATTTTCCGTGACCCCCGTTGGGGACGTGGAATGGAAACTTATGGTGAAGATCCTTTCTTGACAGGTGAGATTGGAACTGCATTCGTAAAAGGTTTACAAGGTACTGATTTAAAATATCTAAAGACAATTGCTACTCCAAAACATTTTGCTGTTCATAGCGGACCAGAACCTGACCGGCATACATTTAATGCAATTGTAAGTGAATATGATCTTAGAGAAACTTATCTCCCTCATTTTAAAAAATGTGTGACCGAAGGAAAAGCCTATTCGGTTATGTGCGCTTATAACAGGTTTCGCGGTGATGCATGCTGTGGAAGCGATCCTTTGCTAAAACAAATTTTACGGGATGAATGGAATTTCCAGGGATTAATAGTATCTGATTGCTGGGCAGTGCCGGATATGGTTAACTTTCATAAAATAGTTAATTCAAATGAAGAAGCATCTTCAATAGCGGTCAAATCAGGAACTGATCTGGAATGCGGCAATGCTTATCCTGCTTTAGTAAATGCTGTAAAACAGGGACTTATAGATGAAAATGAAATTGATATTTCTGTTAAAAGAGTTTTTACAGCAAGATTTAAACTTGGTATGTTTGATCCGCCAGAATTAGTACCGTTCTCAAAATTGAATGAAGTTGACACCGACAAAAACAAATCCGTTGCTCTGGATGCAACCCGTAAATCAATTGTACTTTTAAAAAATGAAAATAATTTATTACCCCTTTCCAAAGAGATAAAAAATATTGCTGTTATTGGTCCAAATGCAAATGATGTAGAAGTGCTACTTGGAAATTATAACGGATTTCCTTCCAATCCGGTGACTCCATTACAAGGAATAAAGAATAAACTTCCAAATGCAAATATCATATATAAACGCGGCTGCGAACTAACAGAGAACATGCCTTCATTTGAAATTGTTGATGGTACATTTCTTTATACCTCGGAGGATAAAAAAGAAAATGGTTTAACTGGTGAATATTTTAATAACAGAGATTTTTCAGGGCAACCATCTTTCACAAGAATTGATAACAAAGTAGACTTTGCGTGGTGGGATGGTGCACCATCCGAAAAATTTGATCCTGATAATTTTGGTGTAAGATGGTCCGGAGTTTTAATACCGGTGAAAAGTGGGCAATACTTCCTGGGTGGATATGGATTTAACGGTTTCAGAATTTATTTGGAAGATACTCTGCTGGTTAAGTTTGATGGAGAGTTTGATCCGGTAAAAACATATGCTTCTCTAAATTTAATAGCAGGCAAAGCTTATAAGTTAAAAATTGAATTCTACAAAAAGCTTCGCTACTCATTTATGCAATTAATCTGGTCTGTACCTGATGAAAAACTTGAGCAGCGCGCAATTGAGACAGTAAAAAAATCTGATGCGGTTATAATGGTAATGGGTTTATCTCCGCGACTGGAAGGTGAAGAATTAAGGCTTGATATAAAAGGGTTTAAAGGCGGTGACAGGTTATCGCTCGATTTACCGGAAACACAGTTAAATTTAATAAAAAAGATTCATTTGATTGGCAAACCAATTATACTCGTTTTATTAAACGGAAGTGCTCTTTCACTTAATTGGGAAAATGAAAATATTCCTGCAATAATTGAAGCCTGGTATCCGGGTCAGGCAGCAGGTACTGCAATTGCCGATATAATTTTTGGTGATTATAATCCAGCAGGCAGATTGCCGGTTACATTTTACAAATCAATAAACCAATTACCCAACTTTTCTGATTACAGCATGAACAACAGAACCTACAGATATTTTAAAGGTGAACCACTCTACCCATTTGGTTATGGACTTAGTTATACTAAATTCGCATACAAGAATATTTCGCTTGCTAATGAAAGCATAGGAAATAAAGATTCTGTTATAGCCTCTGTTGATATAACCAATACTGGCGTTACAGATGGTGAAGAGGTTGTTCAGTTATATATTAAAGCTTTGAGTGATACTGCATCTGTTACAACTTTAAAAGGCTTTGAAAGAATTCACATCAAAGCAGGTGCGACTAAAAAAGTTGAATTTAATATTCGTCCTGAATTATTATCCCGATGGATAGACGGTAAAGGATATACAGTTGAAACTGATAAATACTGTATCTTGATTGGTTCATCGTCATCAGAAAAAAACTTAAAGCAGATTTATTTACAAGTAAAGTAATCTTATTCAAGAAAGAGGTGAAATTTGTTATAACATCTTTTGGAAAAATTTCATCTCTGTACTGTTAAACCAAATATAAATTGCTTATAAAAATTTCTTTCCTTTTTATGCATTTCAAATCATCTATAACAGACAAAACCCTCCGGTTTATTCAATTATAAAATAGATAAGCAAAATTTCACTCATTTTTTAAACTTAAAAATAAGTATAAACAAAGTATTGCAATTTAATTTATTATGGTTTATTTTTATTTCGAAAAAACTAACCGTCCTTTTGAAACATTAGCATGAAGGAGGCAGAATGTTAAAAAGATTTACTTTAAACACTTTTCTGATTCTAATTTTATTTCATTCAATAAATATTTCTTTATTCGCCGCAGCGCGTAATGGAATTATAAAAGGCACTATAAAAGATGTCCAAACCGGAGAGGCTTTACCATACGCAAATGTTGTCTTGATGGGCACAAGCTTTGGCGATGCTGCTGATTCAAAAGGCAATTACTCTATTCCCAACGTTCCGCCTGGCAATTATACACTTAGAGCAAGCTACCTTGGTTATAAAAACATTGATATCTCAATTAATCTTGCCGATGGTGCAACACTGATTCATGATTTTGAACTTACTGTTGAAGGTGTTATTGGAAGTGAAGTTGTAATTACCGCCCAGGCCCAAGGTCAATATGAAGCAATAAATGAGCAGTTAAATTCAATTGCTATTAAGAATGTTGTATCAATGGCAAAAATACGAGAATTACCCGATGCAAATGCTGCTGAATCAGTAAGCCGTTTACCAGGTGTTTCACTTCTTAGAACCGGTGGTGAAGGTTCAAAGGTTGTCGTACGTGGTCTTTCACCTCAATATAACCGCGTTACGATTGATGGTGTAGAACTTCCGGCTAATGTCACTTCAAGTGACCCAAATGATCACAAATCAGAGCTTAGAGCTAGCGATGAAGTAACAGTTTCAGGTGATAGAGCAACTGATTTAAGTATGATATCTTCAAATATGTTAGGTGGAATTGAAGTTATTAAAGCAATTACCCCAGATATGGATGCAACAGTGTTTGGTGGAGTTATTAACTTTTCAATGAGAAAAGCAATTCAATCTGAAGTCAGCAAACCGATGTTTGAATTACAAACACAAGGTTCTTATAACAACTTAAAAAATACTTATAATGATTATAAAGTTGTAGGTACATATGAACAACGATTCGTGGATTCACAGCTTGGCATGTTTGTCCAAGGATCGGTAGAAAAAAGGAATCTAAGTTCTAACCAGCTCAATTCAAACTATTATTTCGAAGGTTTAATTACATCAACAGATGCAGGAAATCCAGAGTTTATTTCAATGGATCTTGCAGACATATTACGACGTCGCGATCGATATGGCGCCACTTTGGTTTTTGACTATAACTTTGAAGCGGGAAATATTGGATTTATGAATTTCTTTAGTCGTAGCAATACTGAGACAACTTCAAGGAAAGAACAATACGCATTAGAAAACAATACATTGTATAATGATGTTTCTCATTCAAAATCAACATTAGATGTTTTTAGTAATCTTTTAAGTTACAAACAAAGTTTTGGTTTTATCAATATTGATGCAAGAATGTCTCATTCATACTCTGAGACAAATTATCCTGACGATGTGCATTTCAGATTTTGGCAGGATCATAATGCCGGACTCCAGGGAAAATATTTAGCGCTAAGATATAAATCCCCCAGGGAGATAGCTTCCTATATAAAACATGATCCCGAAAATGCCGCATTTTTTTCTATTGATAACACTTCCAGTATCGCTAAAGATAGAACTTTCAATACAGGATTTGATATATCAACTGATTTAACTTTCACAGATTATTTATCAACAAAAATAAAAGTTGGTGGTGCATATCAATATAGAAAACGTTCTGAAGATTACAACGAAAACAGTGGTTCAATGATTTGGGATGAAGGGACTGATGTTTCTTCTGCGGTTTTACGTGCATATCCACAATTTGATGGTAGTATCGATTATGCTGATTTTATTGATTATGGTTATGATTATGGTGAATTTCTTAATGGCGATTATAGTCTAGGAGAACCTCTTAATGTTGATTTAATGCTGGATGTTATTAAAGTAGCGAATAGAAACCAGGGTATAGGTGATGGTGGAGGATATAAAAACAAAATTTTCCCATCTATAAAAGATGATTATGATGGTACTGAGAATAGAAGCGCTGTATACAGTATGGCTACCATCAGCATCGGACAGATGTTTACAATATTACCAGGAGCAAGATATCAGAATCTCACAACAACTTATTCCGGAAGACAAGGGGAAACAGATCCTAAAAGCCCTGCAGGTATGAAATCTGAAATAGTTACAAGAACAGTATCACATGGTTATTTACTTCCTATGCTTCATTTCAGGTTTAAACCACTTACATGGCTGCAATTCCATTTTGCATACACCAATACTTTGAATTATCCTGATTATCACTCAATAATTCCAAAATACTATATAGGATCAAGCTGGATAGAGTATAACAATTATAAACTGAAACCAGCCAGATCAGAGAACTTCGACGTGGTGCTATCAATTTATGCAAATGAAATTGGATTGATATCGGTTGGTGGTTTTAAAAAGAATATTAAAGATTTAATATTCTCACAAAAAACATATCCTAGTGATTTTTCGGCTTATCCGGAATTATATGAAAAATTGAAGGATAGAAAAGAGTCATATGTTTTATTTAGTTTTATTAATAATCCCATAAAAATAGACATTTATGGCCTTGAAGCAGAGTGGCAGACTCATTTTTGGTATCTGCCTGAACCGTTATCAGGAATAGTGTTGGATATAAATTTCACACACATATTCTCTGAAGCTAAATATCCAAAGTCACAAAAAGTAACAAAAGGAGTTGATCCCATTACCTGGCTTCCTATTATTGTAGGACTTGACACATTATATTCTGACCGTTTATTGAACCAACCAAATGACATTATAAATATATCTTTTGGATATGACTATGTCAGCTTTTCTATAAGAGGTTCAATGTTATATCAAGATAACATTTTCAAGAAACCGGATTTCTGGGCACAAAACAGAATTCAATCTGCCAAGTATGTACGGTATGATTTATCAATTAAACAGGGACTACCATGGTATGGACTTCAACTATTTTTCAATTTAAATAATATAAGTGGTGAAGATGATATTGACGTAAATAAGACAACTGGCTACACTACATTGCAGCAGCGTTATGGTATGTCAGCTGATTTTGGTATACGAATGAATTTATAAATATTTCTCATTTTTTTCGCATTAGCGCAAAAGGAGTTTGCCTATGAGTTAATTTGAGTTTTGTTCATAGAGTAATCCAGTTAAATAGAACACTAATTTATTAATAACCAATTAAAGGAGAATTATTATGAAGAAGCAATACGCTTTTCTATTCTTGTTCTTAATATTAACAATGGCTACTGTCTCAGCTCAATCAACAACTGATACAGTATATATTCCGGGTACAGAATCACTTAATATCAGTAAAATTATTAACGCTGATACTTCAGTAACTGAACATCGAGTATATGTACTTGATCGTGGTGCAATTTATTACATAGAAAGAGCTTTTGAACTCACCCATTCATGTAAATTTATTGCAAAAGGAAATGCAACTACAAGACCTCCTGTTCTAGCTGCCGCAATTCGCGCAGATGGCTCAGCCGAATGGTGGTACTTTAAATTAATCAAAGAAGGTATTAGTGTAGAATTGAATGACCTATATCTCCTTTCAATGACGCCTGATGGAAAAACTCTTGGCTGGAGCCGTGCAATTCATATCGGCTCAAATAATTGTGCTCTCAAATTACGAAGAGTAGTTTTTGATGGTTGGACCGAATCAGGTGTTCGTCCTGATGGTGTTGATTTCTTTAAACTAGACGTTCAGGATTGTCATTTCAGGAACTTTATTCACACTTCTTCATACTTTGGAGGACAACCATTCTTAACCGGTAATAATGATCATCCGGATACTGTTATTTTTAAGAATAATACTTTCTTTGCTTGTGCATCTTACTTATGGTCTATTCGTGGCTATACACCTTATGCAACTTTTGAGCATAATACTGTAATTTATGGAATAGTTAATCCAACTTTAATTAGAACTGCAGATAACACATATTTCAATAATAACCTTTTCTATGCTTCACATGCATGGGGTGGAGATCCCGGGACTGTTATTGGCGGTGGGTTCTTAAATTATCCTGATACAGCTTCGTCTGGCATTTATCAGATAAGAAAACAATTCACCTTCCGTGGGTATGAAACAGTAGGTCCCGAAATTCACTACGCTGATTTAGGTCTTACCTACGATCCTTCAAAAAGAACAAATGTAGCTCAGAATAATTCTTATTTCTGGCCGGAAAAATTGACTAAATTCTATCAGGATTTTAATGATACCACAACATTATGGGATAGTGTTGAAGTTATTACTGGCCCGAAACAATGGTTAAAAAGAGTACTTGTTCCTGCTCGCTGGATTAATGATCTTGGTTTAGAAACAATTGATTCTCTTTCAAATCCAAGCTCATGGGATTATTCACCAAATGTATCTTTTCAAAATAATGTAAATACAGATCCTCAATTTTCAGATGCAAACGTAGTAAATCATATTGATCAAGTAATTAGTTATGTAGGTAAAATTCAAACCAGTACTTTGGATGAACCTTGGACTTATGAACTTAACTTCCCTCCCAAATGGCCTATACCGGAAAACTTAGCTTATACCAACAATTCACTTATTCATGGTGGTACAGATGGTTATGCTCTTGGTGATTTGAACTGGTTCCCTGAACAAAAATCACAATGGGCAACAGATGTTGAAACTATTTCTACAGTTGTTCCTGAACAATTTAAATTATCTCAGAATTATCCAAATCCATTTAATCCTGAGACAAAGATTGAATTTAATATTCCTAAAGAAGGAAATATCAGAATTGTTATATATAACATTCTTGGTCAAAAAATTAATACACTTGTTAACCAGGATTTCAAAGCCGGCAGTTACAGTGTAACATGGAATGGCAAAGATCAATTCGGTAAACAAGTAGCAACAGGTGCATATTTATATTCACTTGAAACAGAATCATTCAAGACGACAAAGAAAATGATCCTGATGAAATAATTATCTTTTTCTCTTCTGAAGACTCCTCCTTCCAGAAGTAAGCCGTCTCGTATAATTTTACGGGACGGCTTTCTTATTTTATCGATCTAACATAATCCGGTTTGTTAATCATAGTATAATGTTAGGTCCCAATAAAAAAGCGGAAGTAATTATAAGTTTTGTATCTGAATTTAACCGCGGGTTAGTTATAGGTTATTACATTAGGTGGTTCTTTAAACAGCAAATCTTTTAAGTAATTTCAAAAGATTTTTACTTTAGTGTCATTACCAGCTTTTTAATATTTGGTTTAACCATCACTTCTATTGGTTTTGTGTTATCATCAAAATGATATTTTTTTCCCTGGGGAAAAAGAGTAACATCAAAATCTCTGATAATTAAATTATTTGATGAAAAGATAAACAACTGGCAATGCTCATCCTGGCAGATAATTCTGGCAAGATAAGATTTCTCTTCATCAGTTAAAGACATAGAGACATATTTTTGTTTAATGTTTTCATCAGAGGCATATATTTTTTTACTTATAGCCGTTTTAGTAAATGCAACTGGATACAGATCTACTTTTTCTGTCATCCGATAAGATGGGATTAAATGGGCGATTTTTTTTCTTGCCTCAATAGAAATGCTTTTACCCAGGTCTTTATACATTCCTTTGTAGAAGTCAGTAGAATTTTTAAATCTATCTTCCCGCAAAATAGTTTTCTTCTTTTCCTCATTTAATGAATCAGGAAAGAAAACATAATTAAAGAGGTCATTTTCAGTTATTGTGTCTTTTATTTGTGGCATATTTATAAATTCATTGTAATATTAATATACTCTTGTTTACATGGATTTCGGAAAATGAAATAAAAATAATTTTAAATCTTATACAGTTTTGCTATTTCCTTCCTGTATGATTTATCAAGGTACTCAAATGTATTCCTGTACCTTTCATTAAATTTGCTTACAGTAAGATTCTTAAAGTAAGGTTTTAAGTACTCATAAAGCATTCTTTTAGTCCCGCTGAATTTCAGGTCATCAGTAATATCTTTCAATGCCGAACTGTAAACCTGGAATTCTTTCAGGCTTATCTTTTTTTTCTTCAAATAAGATTCTTCTAGTTTAACTAATGTATTCCTAAGTCCAAGATCAAGAATTTCATCAACTACCTGCTTTGATAAAAAGTTCGCCTCTTCTGATACCGGTTGTTCAAATAATTCAGATTTGATTTCAACCAACCGCCAGGCTAATTGATAAAGCGGAATTGCAGGTGAGTAGTTCTTTTTTTTGAGCTGCTTGAAAAGTTTTTCAAACATCATTTTATCGTCAATAAAACAACTCAAAGGAATAGATTGAAATTCATCTCTTGAAATTAAACTGCATTTAGTTCTATCAAATCTGGTTTTTGTAATATATATCTGACCCCTGATGGTTAATTTTTTCAGTTTGCATAAAGCAATATAATAATAGACTGAATCCAACGTTTTATTAAAAAACGGATTCGATTCCTTATATAAATCACCTATCAACTGTTTCGTTTTTTTCTGAATGATTTTATTTAGAAAAAAATGGGCATCATTTTCTCCTTCAATTTTCGGTAACCAATTGTAAAATGATTTCTTCAGAGAACTGAATTCACCCTGCTTATTAACGAGGAATATTGGCGATATGGCTCTTACTGCAATGTCGAATGTATCAATTGAACTATCTCTAAGGCGGTATACAAGTTTATCCCGTTCAGTTAACACGTACTGGTGAGCAATCTGGCAGGAGAATTCAATAAACTTATTTAAATCAGAACGCGATATCTTACCAGCAAAGATAAGCTGTAACGTATCCAACACATTTATAGAATATTTTCTTTTAACTGATCTGTTCAATTTTTCCTGCCGGTATAACTTAAATTATGTTTAGGGATTTAACAATTAATCCTACCCATAATTTTAACGACACGAATTATAATAAAAAGAAGACTGAAAGTCATTCCAATTTAATTTTATTATTTGAATCTGGGGATTTAAATAGAATTATTTAATAAGCAATGTTACACAATGACGTAAACGCGGGATTAATGCCAGTACATTTTCTTAACTCTTAAAAGTAAAACCTATTTATGCCGGGAGTATAGATTATTCACTACTTCGGAAAACTCTATTTTCTGTTCAACTAACATTACAAACAAGTGATAAATTAAATCCGAGACTTCATTAATAATTTCATTTTTATCGCGGTTCTTTGCAGCAATAACCGTTTCAATTGCTTCTTCACCAACTTTTTGTATAATCCTGTTTTCGCCTGATTTGAACAGCGAGGTCGTGTAAGATTTTTCCGGAAGCTGTACACTCCGTTCTTTTATTAAACTGAAAAGCTGGTTAAGAAATTCAAGTGAATTTGTCTTTTCCATTCCGAAGCAGGAATATTCACCTGTATGGCAGGTGTTGCCAACGGGATTTACAAATATTAGC
>QZKB01000123.1 GCA_003599415.1 Ignavibacteriales bacterium
ATATAACAAATAATAGCCACCACTTGTACTTGTACATTTTACCCAACTGCTTCCACTGTACGCTGCTAAGCTATCATTTATCAATTCCAAGCTTGCACCTGTCTGTGCATAACCTATCCAATCATCTGGAATGCCATTTCCATCTAAGTCACCATTTTCAAAACCTGCATTTGATAATACATTTTGACCCATCAGTAAAACGGGCAAAAAGCAGAAAATCATTAAAAGTAAAAATAATTTTCTCATTAAACGCTCCTTTTATTGTTAATGAACGATGTAATCTATAATAGAACACGTTGCTAAAATTTTACAATAATTTTAATACTATTTAATAAGTATCATTTTTTTCGCGCTAATAAATGAGCCTGATTGAATCTGATAGATATAAACACCACTTACCAGTTTAGATGCATTAAAATTAATTTCATAGAAACCGGCTTTCTTATACTCATTAAGCAATGAAAATACTTCCTGACCCAGAATGTTATAAATCTTTAACGATACATTTCCGTCTTCTTTTATACTATACTGAATTTTTGTTGATGGATTAAAAGGATTTGGAAAATTCTGTTTTAATACATAATTGATTTGACTTGACCCTAACTCACGGTCATCAACTGATACGATGATATCAGTATCAAATTTATCTACCCCTTCAAGTTTATCTAAAACAATTGTTCTTACACCGTCAATGCTCTCAGGATTCCTTATATAAAATCTAACCTGATCAATATTCGCGATATCTCCATAAAGTTGTTCATCAGTACCTACATCGGTGGACCAAATTGGATTATCCGGATTATTTCCCAGATATCTGAAACCACTAATGGAATCAGCTTTAAACTCAATTCCAATATGCTGCCATGTTTCCTGGTTTAAGGTGAATGTTGCACTCTCCCACATTTCGTTACCACTTTGTAATCTACAAGTAATATTATTATTACTTCCATCGCCTTTTAACCAAAATTGAATTCCAGCTTTTAATTCTGAGAAATTCAATCCCGGAATGATATTTCTTTTACGAATTGCAGTGTATCCATTCACTCCGTTAAATGAAATAGCAATAGCTCTGGTACCGCTTTTGAATGTACTTTCGGATAATTCTATATCAATGCTACCAGTTCCAAATTGGTTCCATGCAGTTTTCAGATTATCGGAATCAGTATAAGTTTCAAAATCATCAATTTCTACTGGTGGCAAAGGCGGAAATTCATTTACCGCATAAAGTGCATCAATTGAAATATTTCTTCTAACTTCATCATGTACAGGATTTCTTTTATCCCAGCGAACTTCTGTTATTTTACTCAAGCTAATACGTAATTCCTCTGTTGAACCAATATCTGAAGTCCAATAAGTTCCGTTAGGATCGTTTCCCAACCACCTGAATCCTTTAAGTGTATCAACAATAAAAGGAACCTTCTCTAAGTGCCAGGTTGTATCTTTCAGAGACATCCAATAGGATCCCCAATAATTATTGTTAACATCTGTAAAGCGGAAGAGGAATTTATCTTCGCTTCCATCACCCTTTAATAAAAATTGTACCCCTCCATTTTCTCCAATAGATGATAAATCTGGTATCTTATAAAATGCACTCCTACTTCTGAATGCCATTCCCCAAGTTGTTCTATCTTCTGGCTCTATTACCCACAATGCATTTTTGTATCCTTCTGGTGAAGTTGAACTTCGTTCCAAATAATAATCAAGAGTTCCATAACCAAATCCCTGCCAATCAATTATAAAATCTGTTGAGCTTTTATACTGTTCAAAATCAACAATCTTAATATTTCCTTGACCGGTCGGAGGGAAAAACTCCATCGCACGAAAATCATCTAAATAAATTTGGTATGTATTGCCATCTAGTGTCTTTGGTGAATCAAGGAATATTTCAAATTTTCCGACAGATACTAAACTTGAATTCAAATCATCTTCTGTTTGAGAAACAGTACCATTAGTATACATTAAGTGTAATCCATTGATTTGTGTTGTATCAATAGAAAAAGGTATTCTAACAATCTGCCAGGTGGTTTTTTTTAAAGCTATTGCCTGAGATCTCCAGATTGCTTTTATTTCGCTTCCACTATATTGATAATATTGAAAGTAAACTACATTATCCGTTCCATCTCCTTTTAGGTAAAATTGAATACCAACATCTGCTGCGCTGATATCTAAAGGAAAAAACGTTGCATCCACTTTTCTTTCTAATGTTCCACCTGCAGTGCTCGTCTTTGAATTGTAGTTATACTGCAGATATCTTACACCTCCGGGAAATAATTTTTCAGTTGAATCAACAACAAGCTGACAATCCACAGAAACATCTCCTGCAACTTTCCAATTTTCTGTTAAACTTTCAGTGCTACTATAACTTTCAAAATCCTCTAGAACTATTGTTTGAGAATTACTGCTTTGGCTTAATAACAAAATTATAGTACAAGACAAAAGAATTATAAGAAGTATTTTTTTATTCATCATACATCTCCAAGTGAAGTTGAAAATGACAGTTTTTTTATTTTCTGTATGAACTTATATAAAAAATAACTATTTGTCAATATCTTTTTATCTTTTTTATAATATGTATGGTTGTATTTGGTCATTGAGAACAAATGTTATAGAAAACTGCAAATGAATATGAATAAAAAGATTTTTTTAAACGAAAAAAAAGGTTAATGATTATTTTTATCTCTGACACTTTATTTATACAAACACTTATTATACTTTATATAATTTATAACGGTTACTTCAATGGGATAGTCTAACCGATAAGCTACTTTTTGTATTGCAATAAAGATGTGAATAATAGAAGAGTAATAATTAAGCTTTTACCATTAATGTAGAAAATTAGAGGTTGTTCAAAGTAAAATTTCACGGTCTTTAAAATTTTTTTGTTTAAAAAGGGACTAAGAGCAACTCTAAGAAAATTAATTTTACTATAATGTTCATTCAAACACTGAACTTCATCACTACCAACGATAGGAGGACGCAAACCTGGAGCATGAAGAGTTTTTAACTAAATTGTTTTTTGCAAAAACCAGACTTATTAAACTTACGCTATTTTAGACCAATCGTTCGCAGCGGAATTTTTTGACTGACTTTAATATCGAATATATATAATTTATACTGAGCCTTCATTTAAGAAAATTTCAGTTGTGAATTCTTTTTTGTTTCATTAAAAACTTTCATCCACAATTAAAGGATGAAATAATTTTCACACTTAACAAACTATACGGAAAGTTTTTATGTACACTATTTACAATTACGACATTTGTTGCTATCTCAACAATATCATCTTTTTAGTTTCTATAAAGTTTTCTGCTTTAATCTGAAAGAAATAAATTCCAGATGTATACCCTGATGCATTAAAATCTAATTGATAACTACCTGCATTTTGTTCCTTGTTAACAAGAAGAACTATTTCTTGTCCCAGAGAATTATAAACTTTTATTTCCACAAAAGAGCTTGACGGAATATTATATTTTATAATTGTATTTGGATTAAAAGGATTGGGATAATTCTGCTTTAACTCAAAAGTTTTTATGTCATTTCGATTGTCATCAACTGCAGTTGTACTTTTTACAACTAAGCCAACAGAGTCCAACACTGTATGACCATCGTTTTCAAAAAAACCCAACCAATAATTACCCGCCTCATTTAAACCGGGATTGAAACCAATATTTCCTTCTGATATTCCAACGGTAGAAGTTTGTGTACCATTAACGTAAAACCAACGTGTTGAAAGATCAGTACCTGGAATATCTCCATTTTTATAAATTCCAATCCAGTCTTTTGCATTATTAGGTCCATTTTTGAAGTAAACAGTAATTGCTTCCCCTATTTCATATTCATATTTATTTATACTGATAAATGACTGTCCTGACGAAACTTTAAATGTATCTGCTCCAAGCAAGGTATATCCATTATTCTCAAAAAATCCAACCCAATAGCTACCTTCCGCTGATAACACTGCAGTGAATGTAACTCTTCCATTAGCTAAAGGAAAACCAGGAGTATGAGTGTTGTTGACATAAAAATATTCTATAGGATTCTGCGGATTATCCCCCAGCTTATATAATCCTATCCAGTCAGATGGATTTCCAGGTCCGTTTTTAAAGATGACTGAAACAGTATCTCCGGGATTATAAATTTCATGACTTGCATACACTACATACTGAGCATAATTAGCTCCTGATAATAGCACAACAGATAACAACATAAAAAATGGTAAACGTTTTTTCATCTATTTTCCTTTCTTTGCTAAATAAACGTATTGTTAATTTATTATATTTCTACCATCCCTGAATCAATATGGATTAACCTTATATAGATTCCGGAGAACTTAATCTTCTTAGGTAGCTTATTATTGTTTATGTAAAAGAGTAAAAAAAGCAGTTCGTTAAGTATATACTCTACTTAAATAATGATAGTTTATTTTTTCGAATCATGCAATTATTACAGACAGGTATGTCTGTTTTGAGGTAATTCATGGTAATTTATTTCAGCAATTTGAATTGAGGAAAAATCACTTTATAAAAATCATTTTCTTAGCTTGAATAAAATCATTGGTTATTATTTGATAAAAATAATTTCCTGAAGCAACTGTATTGCCAGAATTATCGCTTCCATTCCAAGTAACAGAATGGTTCCCAGTATTTTTCTGTTCATTAATTAGCTCTTTAATTAATCTACCGGCAACATCATAAATATTTACTTTGACATTACTTGGTTGAGAAATTTCATATTCAATTGTAGTTGATGGATTAAATGGATTGGGATAATTCTGCAATAATTTATAATTATCAGGAAAATCTTTGGCTGATTGACTCATTGAAGTAACATGTAAATCGGTAGAATAGGCAACAGTTTTGTATATATTCTCCAATGAAAATGCAAATACTAATTCAAGTTTGCCATCACCATCAATATCAGTAAAAGCAATTAACTTCGGATAAATTAATTCTGAATCACTAAACTCAAAAAGAGTATTATTATTAACAACATCTACAAGCAGAATGGATTTTTTGGCATATTGAGTTGCGTCAGTATATGTGAAGAAAAGCATTTCTCTTTTACCATCACCATTGAAATCTATCGATGGAAATTTATTGAAAGATGGATGAACGTCTGCATCTGCATCAAACCAATTATCATCAAAAGTACCTCCGATAAAAGTCCATTTTGAATTAAGAGTTTGTCCATCATAATATGTTGTAGTCAAAGATTTGTAGTCACAAAAAGCAAATTCGCCAATTCCATCTCCATCAATATCTCCTACATAAATTAATTTCTGTGGTATCTCCCATTTTTTTACAAACTGTTGACAAAACATGGAGTTAGAAATAAGGATTAAAAATAGAACCAGCGTAACATTTTTCATTTGAGTTCTCCAATTTTATTTATGTAAGATCTGATTGCGTTCATTTTTAGTAATGACTTAACATTATTTTAAGAAGGTCATCTTTTTAGATTCAATAAAGCCGTTTGAAATTATTCTGTAATAATAGATGCCACTTGATAGCTTATTTGCATTAAAAGTTATTTCATAATTTCCCGCAGGTTTTTCTTCATCAACCAAAGTTGCTACTTCTCTTCCAAGAACATCATAAACTTTTATAGTAACATGTTGTAAAGACGTTGCGCGCAACGTCTCTACTGGAATAGAATAATTTATTGTTGTTGATGGATTAAAGGGATTGGGATAGTTTTGAGAAAGATAAAAATCCGGAAGCAAAGAACTCTTTTCGTTTTTTACATCAGTAGTTATTTCAAAAAGCGATCGTTTCCAGACTCCGCTTTGTGTACCTGCATAAAGATAATCTCCATCCTTACAAAAGGTATAAACGCCTCCCAGGAAATCCATTCCTGTACTTAAATCACTCCAAGTTATTCCATGATCTTTTGTTAAATACATTTTATTGATATTAGTTCCTCCAACAATTAAAATACCATCATTACAATACATAGAATATGCATAAGAAAAAGTCGGAAAGATATGTTCCCAGGAATTACCTGCATCCGTTGAGCGATAAATTCCTAACGAAGAACCAGCATAAATTACAGAATCGTCTGCAGCCATAGACCAGATATATTTATTCGACACTCCAGAATCAGCTTCTGTCCAGTTATAACCGCCGTCTGTAGAAACATAAATTCCAGTATTGGTTCCGACAAACACTTTACCCATCGTTGCTATTGAACAATTTATTGTTGTTCTGGGTAAACCGTTGCCTGCTTTTTCCCAGGTTCTTCCATAATCCCGTGAAATCATAATTCCATTATTTGTACCGGCTACAATCGAAGAAGCGATAGGTTGTAATGTATAAAAGTATGCTATATTTGCTCCATAATACTCTCTTCTGGTCCAAGTTCTACCATTATCATTTGAAGTATACATTTCCCCTACATTAGAACCGGCATACAAAGTATCTTCAATTTGTTTAAGACAAAATATTCTTAAATCTTTTATATGCATGTCAGCCTCGTTCCAGGTGCTTCCTGAATCTGATGAGTATTTTATTCCATCAGGTGTACCAATAACAATACTTTCTTTGCTAACAATTGATGCAATAATATATTCATTTGAAATTCCTTTATTAATTTCTACCCAATTATATCCTTTATCAATTGATTTCGAAATTCCATTCCTTACAGTTGCAGTATAAATCGTGTCAATATCTAACAGGATAGATTTTATCCCTCCAAATCCATACATACTTAACTCTATCCAGGTTTTGCCTTTATCTACCGAACGGTATAAAAAATTACTATATGCTGCATAAATATCATTATTATTCGCATATAAGCAAGAAATATATTTTAAGGGTAAAGTTTGAACACTATTCCAATTTTCTCCTTCATCTGCTGAAAGAAATACACCACCGCCATTCGTACCGGCAAATAGAGTATCATTAACAGAGACTATAGAATAAACTGCTTTGTTTGTTAAACCGTTACTTTTTTCAGTCCAGGTTGTTCCATTATCTGATGAGCGAAATATACCGTTATCAGTACCGGCATATATGTTATTCCCTTTTATATTAAATACTCTTATCCATGGCAAGCCTGATGTAATATTCGACCACTGTATATTATTTATTGATGTAGCAAATATTTCACCCGCAGAGGTCCCAGCAAGAAGAATATCGTCCAGCAAAGCTAATGCTTTAACAGATGCAGCTTCAGGCATTCCTGTATTTATTAATTGCCATGTATTACAATCATCTGTAGAAAGATATACGCCGCCATTAGTTGCTGCAAAAATTTTTTCGTCTTTAACGGCAAATTTATTTATTGCTAAACCATAGCTTGTTAATCCTTTGCTGCTTTGTGTCCAACTACTTCCATTATTGGCAGAAGTGTAAACGCCTTTTCCCCAAGTTCCGGCAATAAGATAATCTCCTTTCTTTATTACAGTCTCAACGCTTCCACCTTCAGGTCCGTTAGTAGAAATCCATTGCGCATTACTATTAGAAATAATTAGAAATGTAAAGAAGAATACTGGTAATAATCTTTTCATATAGGTATTCCTATGTAACTATTAAATTTAATAATGAATTACTTTAATAATGTTAATTTCTTCGTTTGAGAAAACTCTCTGGCTTTCAGTGTATAGAAATAAATCCCGCTTTTTAAATTTTCAGCGTTGAATTGAACCTGGTAATTTCCTGCAGGTTTTTCTTCATCAACCAAAGTTGCTACTTCTCTTCCAAGAACATCATAAACCTTTATGGATACATTACTCAACTCTGGAATTGAGTACCTTATTGTTGTTGAAGGATTAAATGGATTTGGATAATTCTGAGAGAGGAAAAATTCATTTGGTAATGAATGAGTATACTTTTCTTTAACAGAAACTATACCTCCTTCATTAAATACACTAAGCCCTTCTGATGTACCTATCCATTTATTATTATCCTTATCTATTGCAATCGAATAAATATAATTATCAGGTAATCCTGAGTTATCAGTATTAAATATAGCCCAGCATGTTCCATCAAATTTCACCAATCCACCTTTAGTTCCAATCCATTTATTACCATAGTTGTCAATAGCAATTGTTCGGACATAGTGATCCGGTATAGGAGAATTATCTGTATTGTACACAACCCAATTCGTTCCATCAAATTTAGCCAGGCCACCTTTATTGGTTCCAATCCATTTATTGTTTTGTTCATCAATTATAATTTTTTGTATACCATTATACGGTAATCCCGAATTGCTCGTATCATAAACTGTCCAGTCAATTCCGTCAAATTTAACTAAACCGAAACTACTGGCTCCAATCCATTTGTTGCCTGAATCATCAATTGCAATTGTATTTATTGTCCCTAATGGATAATTACTCCAACTCATCCCGTCAAATTTTATTAGACCGGATAAGTATGATTCCGCAAAGGTTCCAAGCCATTTATTACCGGAATCATCTATTGCAATTGTTAAAATATAATTACAAAGTATTTCCGAATTGCTTGTATCATAAATAGCCCAATTTTTATCATCAAACATGGCTAAACCACTTCGAGTACAAATCCATTTAATACCTGAATCATCTATTGTAAGTGATTGAATCCGGTTATCCGGCAAACCGGAATTACTCTCATCATAGATAATCCAGTTAGTGCCGTCAAACATATTTAATCCACCCGCCGAGGTACCAATCCATTTATTATTGAGATCATCTATTACAATTGAGCGAATGCTGTTGTA
Organism: Ignavibacteriales bacterium; assembly: GCA_003599415.1. GTDB lineage: Bacteria > Bacteroidota > Ignavibacteria > Ignavibacteriales > SURF-24 > SURF-24. The sequence goes on from QZKB01000123.1 coordinate 8,698, forward strand.
TGACAGACCTGAATTTGAGGTATCATAGTTAATCCATTCAGGATTTTGAGCATTGGTAAATGAAACCAGGATAATTGTTAATAAGAATGATCGATAAATTGTTTTCATAAATTTTCTCTTTTATTTGGAATGTTTATAAAATCACTTAATCAGTGTTAGTTTCTTCGTTTGAGAAACCTCTCCCGCTTTCAACTTATAGAGATATATCCCGCTTGTTAAATTTGCTGCATTAAAATTAACCTGGTAATTGCCGACAGGCTTTGCTTCATTAACTAATGTCGCTACTTCTCTTCCAAGAACATCATATACCTTTAAGGTAACCTGCCGTAAAGACGTTGCGCGCAACGTCTCTACTGGAATAGAATAACTTATTGTTGTTGTTGGGTTAAACGGATTGGGATAATTTTGAGATAAATAATATTTATCTGGTACAACTTCTTTAGTTTCAATTACACTTGGCATTCTTCCATCAGGAAATAATCCGCCCAGTGTATTATCATTTGTTGTATCACTATCAAAAAACCATTTTGCTTTTAACAATAAGTTCTGCGGAGGATTATCAAACCAGGCAGATAGATTTACACTAACATCATTAATTATTGTCTTGGAATCCGGTTGCTGAAAATCATTATTCACATCCTGCACAAAATCATTTATATCAGAAATAATTGTCTTAATTTCTTTTCCATCAATATCAAACTGTCCATGCTCTGCAATCAGCGAATCAACAAGTTCCTTGAAATCATTTACATAACCGGCATAATCCGAAAACACATCCCTGATATCTGTTCGCATATCCTGCATTTTATCTATTCCATAAGGTGTTATCTCTAAAAAACCAGGATTGGATTTTTCGAGTATAAGAATAAAATCATGCGCTGATTTTACGTTGGAAAAATCAAGAAAATTCGGGTCTAAGCTTAAATCAAACATATTATCAAGATCATCATAAATGTCCCGGAAATATTCTCCCATTTCATCTGTAGTATGAGTTAATTCATGTGTGAAATCTTCAATACCTTCTATGGCAGACATTGATATAAATATCGGGATATAGTTGGTTGAAGCCTCAATATTATAGGGCTGCGACTTGTTATCGGTAACCATTAATATTGTATAAACCAATTTCTCGTCCCTGTAAGCTTTATTAAAATTCCTTGAAATACTATCCGTTAGTGTTTTATTATTAATTGCATCAAATGAAAATCCATCGCTAAAATCACCTTCTTCAATGTATTCAACTAGATCTCTTATTTCTTTGTTAACATCGATGAGATAGAAATATGTTTGTGTAGCGGCAAGTCCAAAATATACCGTGGAAGTTCGCTGACCGCTTGTAAACATATTTACGTAATCATTTTGTATTGAGCGCAATCTTGAATTCATTTCGTCTTCGTTATCATTTAAGTTTAATATCATGTCCTCCTTTAATTGGTCAACTATTGTAGTTGATAAAGCATTTGGGAAAAGCCCTCCAAAGGTGTAACTATACCTGTTTGCGGTTCGATAAAAATCCAGCAATATATCAGATAAGTCTTCAAGTGAGTATTCAATTAATGTTACGGGACGTATTTTAATATCTTCATTTCCAATTGTAAATTCTTTTCCATTCAGAATATCAGTTACTTCATCTAAACATTCGTTTGCATCAGCTATCCATTTTGTGTCGGCTTTTAGCAATGATAATGGAGAACTATTCAGTAACTCATTCAATGAATCCAAACCGGATGAGAAATAATTGATTGATTTTTTTAGAGTATTAATCATTTCGGTTGGTTGAACATCACCATCCTGTACAGAAATAAATTGTTCGGATGCCTTTTCAAAAGAATCGATCGTATTTTCGCACAGATCAATTATTGAATCCACTCTACCGAAATGTGATTGGTTGAAATCCATGTACTCATCAAAACCCGTACTTATTACGCGCACCCTTAAGGTGAACTGAATTTCATTGTGTTTAAGCATCTCAAAATCATCACGGATTCTCTCCAGCTTTGCTTCAATTGTTTCAAGTACATCTTCTGAAACAACACTTGTATTTTGCAGCTTCGATTTGAAGTACTCAAACATATTCCCAAGTTCATTCCTTAGCCGGCTATATTTTGAATCCTTATATATGTTCAACAGATTATTAAAAAAAAGTCTGCTGTCATCAATACCGATTTTTGCTATGTTGGAAGTATAAATCTCTTCCAATTTTTGATTGTTCGCATCTATTGAATCAATAAAGTCTAATCCCTTCTTAACATAGTCATCTATTTCACAATGAATTAGCGATATGTTGATGAATATTCTTTTAGAGTAAGCTTTCATCTTTTCAGTTTCAGAAGACGGGTTAGCAATAATCAAATCGCATTTCCCAAGTTCACTATTTAAGTAGTCATTATACTCCTGTGTAATTTTCGTATTCATTGTCAAATCTGTTTCCTGTGAATAAATGAAACCGGAAAGGAGTAATATCATAAGAGTAAAATACTTTTTCATTTTGCACCTTTAGTTATAGTAGTATGTAAAGGAGAGACTATATATAGACCCTCCCCAATTTTTTTTAGACGATTTAATTGATTCAGTCGGTGAAGCCGGTTGTTCGGAAACTGCTTCCTGCGCGGCTTTTTTTCTTATTATCGGAATGAATTGATCAAATATTAAATTAACCGAAATGTTCTTTGTAATGTTTAAAAGATTATTGAAGT
>QZKB01000116.1 GCA_003599415.1 Ignavibacteriales bacterium
TAAAGTGTGATTGTACTAATAAATAGATTAATCAATAAAGTTGTGCATTTCATGTCGTCATAGTAGTTGTGGGCGGCGGGCTAAGCGCAACGCCGTTAGTTGCTTTCAAATTATCAAAAGGGTGTGTTATGGCGAATGGATCAGAATTAATTAAAAAAATATTTCTGGAGATAATGAAGAATCCTAAACAAAAAGGAAAAGTAATCTATGTAGTTGGTTACAATTACGATTCTGAAGTTTTTCCACAATTGATATCACTTCATAAAGATGGTTATATTTTTGCAAAACTAGAAAAAGATGAATCGGGAAGTATTGTTCAAATATTTGTAGATGGATTAACGCAAAAAGGTGAAAAATATTATAGAAGTTTAGCAAAATAGATCAATGTTTTTAGAAAAATAATTTTAGACTCTTTTTAATTGGAAATTATATGGATAAAGATACTCCTCAAAATGAAAAATTATCTTTTTCAAAGCTAGTAGGCATAGTGATGCTTGTTCTTTCTATTCCAACAACTCTCTTTTTTTATTTTCAGAAGTCATACGTTGTTTTACTAGGAAAACAAATATCCGAAGTTGGGGCTGTATTAATAACTATATTAATTCTAGCTACAATTACTACATCTACGCTTTGTGTCATCCTCATTATTAAAAATAAAAAATTACACAAATACATTAATGAATATGGGATACCAGTAAAAGTTGGTTTTATAAATGCTAAACCAAATTATTAAATCGCAACTAACACGCAACTCAAAGCGACCGCGTCTTTGACGCAGTCGTTTGATGTGGTAATTGGGTTTAGCTTTTCAGAGTAGGTTTGTTGTTCAAGGTTGATTTGTAAAACGAAGCTGATTTTAAAACAAAAAAGGTAGTTGCCGTAAGCGTCATTGTAGTTATGGGCGGCGCTTTAGTTGCCACGCCGTTATACTGCTAATAGTGTTTCTAATATTTTGAAAAATAGAGTAAAAAAGATATTCGATTTGGTTATATTTATAGCAACATTGAGAAGGTTTATGAAGGTTATTTATGTATGAAAATATATTTTTATCAAGGGGTTTGAAGCGTAATTATGAAGTTGATCTATATAGTAATTTCCAGAGTTTTGAAAAAATAGAAGAATCGACACCACATCTAATCAATAGATTAAAGTGTGGTAATTGTTTTAATTTAACTAAAAACTACGATTTAGCTGACGTATTAAAATCAAATGATGCTGTTGCCCCTACACCATTAGAACCATATCAACATACTATTACGAGTGGGAAAAACACTTATACTTATGATGCGCATACTTACCACACGAAGGTACCACCCCAAGGTATAACAAAGTTAATAGATTATTATCTCCCACAAAATGGTTTAGTTCTGGATCCATTTGCTGGTAGTGGAATGACTGGAGTCGCTAGTTTAATATCAAATAGAGATGTAATTCTTAATGAGCTTTCTCCATCGGCATGTTTTATTGCAGATAGATTCACAAGCAAGTGCGAACCGCAAATATTAAATCAAGCAGTTGATGATTTATTACATTCACTTTCTGAACTAAGGAATAAATTATACTTCACAACGTGTCGAGAATGTGGGAGAAGTACAGAGATTCTTTTTACTGTTTGGTCTTATAAGGTCAAATGTTATAGTTGCGACCATGAATTTCTACTTTGGGATTATGCAAAGAAGTATGGAGCTAATGTAAGAGAGCATAAAATCCTAAGTGAGTTTGAATGCCCAAATTGTAAAACAAATTTAAAAAAATCAAAACTCAAGAGGACCTATTCAGAACCTGTATTCATCGGATATAAATGTTGTTCTAATAAAATAGTAGAACATCCTCTTGAGGATAAAGATATAGAGTTAATAAAATACATAGATAATTCTAGTGATTTCTTCATTGAAGGATATTATCCACAAAATGAAATACCAGTTGGCGTAAATTTAAACCAACCGAGAAATCATGGTTTAAATACTGTTGACAGTTTTTATTCAAAAAGGAATTTAATTGCTCTTAATAATCTATGGTATAAGATTAATTACTATAAGGACAGCAATGTTGCAAGCTTCCTAGGTTTTATCTTTACTTCATTATATCAAAGAGTGACAAAACTATCTGAATACAGATTTTGGGGTGGTAGTGGAAATACTGCCCGGTTCAATGTCCCATTTATTTTTAATGAAGCAAATGTTTTTATTACATATAAAAGAAAGGCAAATTCAATACTTGATCATCTTCATACAACTGCCCAGTATTATAAAAATAAATCGTTAGTTGTTTGTAATACTGCCACAAAAATGAATTATCTACCAAACGAATCCATAGATTTTATTTTTACCGATCCTCCTTTCGGATCAAATATAAATTATAGTGAGATGAATTTTTTGTGGGAATCATGGTTAAACGAGTTTACCAATACACATGAAGAAGCTATAATTAATAAATATCAGCATAAATCCATAAAAGAGTATGAAAATTTAATGCTTTCAGCTTTTAACGAGTGTTACAGAGTATTAAGAGATAAACATTGGATGGTAGTAGTATTTATGAATTCTTCATCTAAAGTTTGGGATACTATTATTAATTCACTTCGTTTATCCAAGTTTGATTTATTGAAAATAGATATTTTTGATAAAAAGCATGGCACATTTAAACACTTCGTTAGTAAAAATACAACTGGATATGATTTAATTTTACATTGCCGTAAAGACAGTGAACTGGAGAATGCTCTCATTCCCGAGATCAAAAAACATAGCACTGATAGTATTATTGAATATATGATTAAGGTAAATAAAGTTCCTGTGCATCAATATAAACATGTTAACCGTCTGGCTGAAATCGATTTAAAGCTTTTATATAGCCGTTGGCTCGCCTTTGCACTTATTCGTAATCACCAAGTAATAGATTTTAAAGAGTTTTCAACCTATATAGAAAAGGAATTCTTATGAGCCAATATTTAAGTTGTTTTACTGAAGAAGAATATAAAAAAGCTAAGTATTTTCTTGCATATCAAGTTGCTACGATGATGGGAAGAAAATTAGAAGAGGGAGATTGGACAAGTGTATATTGTAAAGCAAAGGGAATACCAGAATCCGGCTGGAGTAATTTGAAAATTGATGTAAACTTTCAAGGTCTTGGTGTTGAACATAAACTATTATCAGTCCCCATTAAAGGTTCTACTATAAAAACTATTTGTGGTACAACATTAATGCACCCTGCTGCAACAAGATCAATACGAATATCTAATCTTGAAGCCCTTCCAAATGAAGTAATGTTTGAAGTGCTTGAGCAATACAATGAGCTTATTAATACTAGGGCGAAAGAAGTAAAAGATAATTACCCGGATTGCACAGAACCTGATATTCGGATTGGCTGGCTTTTATGGGAGCGTTCTTTAACAGAATTCTTATATTTTGAAGAAAAATTGATACCAATAAATCCAGATGATTTCTATGCTGAATGGAACATTACACCAGCCCGTGGCGTTCGAAAATCTAGTAAAAGTCTCTGGGTATATGATAAAATTACAAATAAGAAAAAGTATTCGGTGACAACTTCTGCCGGGATTAAAATTCAACCATATTTTGATGTCCCAGCACCAACTAATCAAAATTTATATTTTTTTAGAGTTCAAAGTGAGCCTATAGATGCTGATACTTTTTGTTTATGGGTTTCAAGTAAAACAGCCCTATCTCTTAAAAATATAGTTGGTACAATTGAAAAAGATACATTGAGTAAAGCAATAGATAATATCAGTTTGAGTGTAAAAGAACCTTCCTCAAATTATGAATCTCCTGAAGACTTAGCCATTCCTATCTATGTTACTAAACATGCTTTTGAAAAACTTATTAGTACTTTTGAGGGGGTCAGTGATGAACATCGAGTTCAGCAATTAATCGAATACCTTACTTCATAATAAAACGCAGTATAACAAGCCGCTCAACGCGGACAGCGTTTTCATTTTGGCATTTGTGTAATTATAAAATTGTGTTTGCTAAACTGAGTTGCTCTTTAAGGTAGGTTGTTCAAAGAAACATTTTTAATAAATAAAAGTAGTTGTTTCTATTCGGCATTCTTGTTCTGGGCTGCCGGTTAGCGGCAACGCCGTTATGTGGCAAATTATAAGAAAGGTATATATAAGTATGACAATTGAAAAATCAATCATAAAGAAACAACTCGTAATACTAACCATTCTAGGATTAATTATTATGAGTCTATTTATAGCTGGCTTTCTGTGGCTAGTTTATTATATCAGAGCAAATGGGGATGCGGGTGGAGAAAAATTTCTAGAATATGCACCATATTGGGTTTTCCCTTATTTAATTGTGATGAGTTTATATGTTGGATTTCTATCTACAAGAATTGCAAAAGGCAAATGGAAATATACTTGGCTGTGGGGAATTATAGGTTTTACTCAGACACTATTCTTAATCCTTATTATTCCAAGCATTATTTCACCCATATTTCCGGATCAAAGATTTGTTGTCTTTGCTGGTCCAGCACTATCTGTATTCTTAGCTCCAATAATATCAGCAGTGTTAATCTTATTACTAATAAAAACACTAAAAAGGAAAACCGAAAGAAATCTTCAACATCTAGCTGGATAGTAGAAAATGCTAGCAGAGGATGACAATAAAAAAATTCAGTATTCATAAAAATAAAACTAATTAGAGAAGAATTAACTGCCACATAACCCGCGTCTCAGCCCGACCGCTTCTATCGAATCGGTCATAGTGAAAGATCATCGGGTTTAGCTTTTCAAAGTTAGTTGCTTTATAAAGTGTGATTGTCAAACAAAACTGATTTTATAAATAAAGTTGCGTTAAAGTTGCTGCATTGTAGTTCGTGGCGGCGGGCTAAACGCAACGCCGTTAGGTTCCAAACTTTGTTGTGTCGTAATAATTAAAAGAATACTTGGTTTTATATAAAAACAGGTTTAGCTTTTTATAAGTTCTATATAAGGGGAAACCGGAAAAGGTAGCTACCAACCGAAATTGGTTTAGACTCTGGTTTAAAGGTTGCATTTATATAAAGCGTTGGCAGTTTATAAAACCAACAGAGTCATAAAAAATGGTTGGCAAAAAAGTTAAATAGTTTTGATATTGAAGTGAGGATAATATATTTAAATCAATTTCATTACGGGGTAAATCTTCATTCTTAAATGGGTTTTAAGCAGTAAAATATATAAACCTAACCCGCACTTCAGCCCGACCGCTTCTATCGAATCGGTCGTAGTGAAAAGTTATTGGGTTTGGCTTTTCAAAGTAAGTTGCTTTATAAAGTGTGATTGTAATAATAAACAGATTTATAAATAAAGTTGTGCATTTCAAACCGTCGTTGTAGTTATGGGCGGCGGGCTAAGCGCAACGCCGTTAGCTGGCAAATACATTTAACATTTATGAGGAGGCTAAAATGAACTCGTTAAATAAGTTAGTTATTATGACCGTTATTATTATATCTTCGTTTAATTTACTGTTAGCACAAAGTATCGACTACAAAAAGATTAATAGGAAACATGAATTGTCGTTATTTAAGGAAAACTTGAAAGGGAAATGGAATATTGAATGGGATGAAAAAGCGGGGACTATAAAATCACTTATTGGTGATAAAATTAATAAATATAAAGGTTCTGTAGAAAAAATTGCGGAAGATTTCTTCTCAGAAAATAAAAATCTTTTCGGTATAAAAAATTATAGTGAACAATTTATACTTAAAGAAAAAAGAACCTTATCAAGTGGTGGTAATTGCTTACTCTTTAACCAATATTATGAAGGTATTTCAGTACTTGGTGCAGGTTATCTGATTGCTATTAACAGTAAAGGTGAAATATATTATTTAAGCGGTGAATTTTATCCTGAAATAAAAATCAAAACAGATAATAAAATACCATCTGAATATGCAAAAAATATAGTTAAATCAAACTACTTGAAAATCCATATTAAGGATATCTCTGAACCAATACCATACATATTACCTATTACAGAGAAAGATAGTATCAATTATAAAATGGTTTATGAAATGACTGTATTTTCTAAAAATATAAATGAAGATTTTGTTTGCCACATAGATGCAAATGACGGGAGTATTATTAAAACCGAGTCGTTAATAAAAAAAGCTACTGCAAATGGTAATGTTTATCAAACAAATCCACTACATGGTGGTATTGTTACTAAAACCATGAAATTCCTGTATGAAAATAATCCACTAATTTTGAATGGTTCTTTTGTACATTCAGATAATTATGGAAGTGATCCACAATCATACGATGGTAATTTTTTTTACCATCCGGATAATCCTTTTTTTGATGCAGTTATGGTCTATTACCACTTAAATGAATTTGGTTCCATTTTACGATCACGTGGATTACCTAATGATAAAACCCCAAAAATAAGAGTAATAACCAATAATCCATTTGATCAGCCCCAATCGTTATACAATTTAAGCACGCAAGAAATTCATTTTCGAAGAGGTGATAATTATTTTAATAATCCGACACATGATGCATCTATTGTTTGCCATGAGTATGGTCACCATATTCTAAAACAATACAATTTACAGACCTCTACAAGCGAATCACGCTCAATGGATGAAGCATATAGTGATTACTTTGCTTCAACATATATAACGCAATTCGGCGGTTCTCCAATTATTGGAGAATACTATGACAAACCTGGCGATAATTTTTACCCAGCAAGAAATCTATCAAACAATTATGGTTACAACACGCATTATGGTATTCTTGATGTTGATAACTTAAATGGAAATGATTATTACGATAATAGCATGATATTTAGTGGCGCCTTGTGGGATTTTAGAGCAAGTCCTAATGTTCCAGATGACATAGCAGACAGATTGATAATCAAATCGCTGGATTATCTGGATTCTAATCCGACCTTCATTGAAGGGCGAGATGCTATCCGTGCAGCTATGTATGAGCTTAATATTTACCAATATCAAGATGATTTATTCTTTGCTTTCTATAACCATGAAATCTGGCGTCCAACATCATTAGAAATATCGGGGCCAACAACACTTAATTTTGGAGGAATAGGTTTATATACACCTTTAATTTTAGGCGATTATGGTAACACAACTTTTCAATGGATACAAACTTTTTATGGTCAGTCATTTCAATATCTTAGTACAGATGATAATGTAATTATTATAGGTGATGGCCGTAACTTTGACTTAGAATTGGCTGTAAACGAGGATTTGTTTAGTCAACATCTTTGGGATATGCTAAGCGTTACAAGTAGTATGTTTAAGGTTAAGGCTGATAGTAATATAAAAAAACCTGAATTATTGCCTATTGAAACTGTTTTATATCAGAATTTCCCTAATCCTTTTAATCCAACCACACAGATTAAATATTCGATTAAAAAACCTGGTAATGTAACTTTAAGAATATTTAATGCTATAGGAGAAAAAGTCATAACGCTTGTGGATGAGTTTAAAGATAGTGGTACTTATTCAGTTAATTTCAACGCCTCACAATTACCTGGCGGGGTATACATTTATTCTATTGATGCACCTAATTATCGTAAAGTTATTAAGATGACAGTTTTGAAGTAAAACAGATTATCAGCCACGAAAAGGATACTTCAAAATAACATAAGGTAACTAACCATGAAAAATATAACAAGAATGATATTATTTATAAATATTTTTTTTCTGTTCATTATTAACAACAGTCCTGCTCAGATTAAAGTTGGGTTACTTGGTGGAATTAATTACAGTAACATTGTTAACTTTAATCCCTTTCAAATGATAAGCACACAGTCTGCACCTTCTCAGTATAACGAAAAGTTTGAAAAAACATTGAAACCTGGATTAATATTTGGTTTAATATTAGACTATCCAATTAATGAAAATATCTCTCTTTATATTCAACCTGCCTTCGTCATTAAAAAAAATTCTTTTATAAGTAAACCCTCAACGATCATAATTGTTGACACATATTATAATATTAATGTTCCCCTCTTTATGAAATTTACACCCTTGAAAATTCTTGATCTTAATCCTTTTTTAAATGTAGGCGTAGGTATAGAATATCTTATTAAAGCAACAAGTAAAATCGGTATTAACCAAGATAATGAAGAAACAAGATTATATAATAAAAATAATTTTCTCCTATTAATTGGTCTTGGTACAGACTATTCAATTAGTCAATCTGTTAGTACGACAATTAATCTTTATTATTCATATGGCTTAACAAATTATTTATCAAATTCTTCTACTTTCGGAAGGACGAGTGATATTTCTATACTTACCGGCTTATTATATAAATTATAAACTAGAATATTAAACATGATTCCAGCTAACAAGCGGGTCAACTTGACCGCGTTTTCATTGCGGCATTTGTGTTGTTATATAGTTTGTTCTTTTTATCGAGTTGCTCTTTGAGTGTAGTGCAAAATGATAGTTAGCGGCAGTCGGTGCGTGCAATTAAAGTTACGCACCGTCTGCTAAATTATAAACATTAGTTAAAAATACGGCATTGTTGTTTTGGGCGGCAAGTTACCCGCAACACCGTTAGGCAACTTAAATAATCATATAATGAAGAAGAAAGTATTCATATTTATTTTATTGTTTTCTGTAAAATCATTAATTGCACAAGGCATATTGACTGTTACTACTAATAAAACAAACTATGCTTATGGGGATTCTATTGTGGTAAGAGTTACCATTACGAACAATACCGATACTTCGTTTACTTTAATTGGCAGCTCAACTTGTTTTATGAGAATTAAATTTAATGATATACGATTAAGTCCAATGTGTACCCTTGATCAACGTGAATTCTTCTTTTCTGCTGGAATGTCGAGAACGTGGATTTGGTATCTTTATCCAAAAGATCATGGAATTCCTAATAAAGAAGGAGTTCAAAAAATAGTTGGATCATGCGGTAATTTAAGTGATTCAGTATATATAAACGCACCAAAATATAGAGGTGGTGTAATAGCGGTAGGACTCAAAGAAAGCATCTCAGCTAGTGTATATCAAAGTTTAAGAGATAGCATGAACGCAACATTAATATATAGTTCACTCGGTCCTAAGGTTTATGAGTATTGGCGTGTAGTTAATCACTCGATAGACAGTTTAGTTGAGAAATATTCTCAAGACTATAGATTAGATTGGATAATAGTAAAAAGAACATTAGAATTTAATAAACATATCGTGACAAGTATTAAATCAAATCCTATTATTCCATCCAATTTTTCACTTTCACAAAATTATCCCAATCCATTTAATCCAAAGACACGAATAAATTTTGAGGTTCCACAAAAAACACAAATTGATTTAACGATTTATGATGTTAAAGGAAGCATTGTTCTGAATTTACTCAAGGGAGAATATCTTCCGGGACAATATTCCGTTGATTTTGATGGTTCATCCCTAAGTAGTGGAGTTTATTATTATCAATTAAAATCCTTTACTGGTTACTTAACAAAAAAGATGTTGCTATTGAAATAAATGTTGCCTAACTCGCACTTCAGCCCGACCGCCTCTTCGATGCGGTCGTAGTGTAAAGTTATTGGGCTTAGTGTTTCAAAGTAAGTTGCTCTTAAAAGTGTGATTGTAATAATAAATAGATTAATAAATAAAGTTGTGCATTTCAAACCGTCATTGTAATTATGGGCGGCGGGCTAAGCGCAACGCCGTTCGGCGGACGCGCTTCGCGCCTTTGTCCGCCGAACAGTCGCCTGGGTTCTCCAGCGCTTGCGCGCCGTCGAACTCGCGATTGCACCCGACTGATAAACCAGCGGGTGAATCGCAGGCGACTGTTATGCGTCAAAATTAAATATCGAGGTAAAAATGGCTCTTCCAAGTGATTATTTGTATGTATATGGGCAAGCTCCTCAATTATTCGAAAGAATTAAACAAGGTCAAGCTCCTGAAAAATTTTCTCAACAGCATTTAAAAGACATTGGATTTAATTCTACCAACCATCGAGCTTTTATTCCATTATTAAAAACACTAGGATTCTTATCACCTGATGGAACACCAACACAACGTTATCACGATTATAGAAATAATGCACTATCAAGAAAAGTTTTAGGAGAGGCACTAAAAGAAGCATATTCGGATATTTTTAAGATAAGTGCTAAACCAAGTGATAATGATAAAGAACTTATTCAAGGAAAATTTAAGAGCACTCATAATACGAGTGATCGTAATGCTGAGTTAATGGCTAAAACATTTTTTGCATTATTAGAACTAGCTGATCTTGATTCAGAAGTCCCACCTGAAAAAACTGAAAAGAAAAAAGATGAGACAAAGAAGGAATCAACAACTGAATTGAAGAAAGAAGATACTAAGACACCGCCGGATAAACATATAGAAAAACATTTCCCAAGTTTGAATTACAACATTCAAATTCATTTACCAGCTACAAAAGATGTTGAAGTATACAATGCAATTTTTAAATCACTGAAGGAACACTTAATTGATTGAGCCAAAGAAAAACTTAAGAGATTTTCTATTTCGTGGATTAATGTTTGAATCTGAAGCGAAAAATTTTCAATCTGCAGGTATCCAGATTGGAGCTGATCCAGCTATCTCAGAAGAACAATTACTACAAGAATCACTATCTCCATTTAACATTGGCTTACGAAGCAATGCTCTCGAAATGTCTCGACTCTATGCAGTATTGTTTTGTTTTGAAAATGAAATACGTGATTTAATTAGAGAAACGCTTCAAGAAAAAGTTGGTCCAAATTGGTGGGATGAAATTTCACCAAAAATTCAGAAACACGCTCAAGGACGACAAGAAACAGCTTTAAAAGATTCTTGGCTTGAAGGAGAGAAGCAAGATATTCTTGGATTTGTTGATTTCGGTATGTTGGCGGCAATAATAATAGATAAATGGCAACATTTTGAAAATATTATTCCTTCACAACAATGGTTAAAACAAAGAATGGACGAACTGGAAAAATCTCGAAATTTTATAGCTCACAACAGAATGTTATTACCAAGTGAGTTTCAGCGGATCTATATGTATATCGCTGACTGGAATAGAGTAATTGGCTTGTAAATGAAACGCATAACCAGCAAATCAACCCGCCCGCGATATTCAAACAGGTTTGGTGCAGTTCTTAAGTTTTGTGTTTTAAGAAAGTAGCTCTTTAAATTAGTTTATGTATTTAAATTTGCTCCGCCTTGCTTGCGAGGAAAGATAAGCAAGGCTACAGTTCTAAACATTTTTAATAATAAAAAAATATAGTAGTGTTGGGCGGCGGGTTATTTGCAACGCCGTTAGGCTACCTAAAGGAAATATTGTTAAACTTTAGCTTTCGTGAAAAGTAATGGGAATAATCAATAACATCGAGGTTACTCTTGAATATCCTAGAAGGATATTGATTATTGGCATTTTATGCACAGCTTTCTTTTTGTC
>QZKB01000024.1 GCA_003599415.1 Ignavibacteriales bacterium
CTTAAAATTTGTACCCCAAATATAATCCCAAATTTGCTGACTTACACCAAAACCTTTTGAATTATCTTTATAGTGATGTTTCATGTGATGTTTCTTTAGAACAAGGAACAACTTGTTATGCCAGGTTAAATGATGAACTGCATAATGAGTCATATCATAAATTAAATAACCAATCAGGAAACCGCTGAAGAATGATGGAAGGAAAGCATCATTCAATACTAAACTGAAGATAAAATAAAATAAAGCAGCCAACGGAATACTTACTGAAGGCGGCATAACCAACCGTTTAGAGTCATTTGGATAATCGTGATGCACACCATGAAAAACAAAATGCATCTTTTTGCCAATTTCATTTTCAGGTTCAAAGTGAAAAACAAATCTGTGAAGCGAATATTCTGTTAAAGTCCATACAATTATACCAATGAAAATAAATTCCATTTGATTTAAAACAGAAACATGAAAAACTGAATTTGCCCGGTACAGGAAAAATGAAATTACCGGAACATAAATAAAAAGCGGAACGGTAAAATGTACTTTACTTACTGCCTCAAGCAAATCATTTTTAAACATTCTGACAGTTTCATCTTTATTTGAAACATAATTTCTACTCATCGTCTTTAACTTTCCTGATGTTCTTATTATTATATAATGAAAAAATTTTAAACCGACACGAATTTTTTGTTTATATGTTTGATTACTGTATTAGTAGAATTAAACGCCCATATAATCGAGCCACCTTTTATACCTGCACTCAGGTCACCAACTAAAAACAAACCATCAATATTCGTCTCGTGTCCGTCTGCTATTACAGGATTATCACCGTTAAATTCTATGCCTATCATTTTAAGAAAATTAGTTGGAGTTGTACCACCAAGTGCATATACTACATAGTCAAATTTCATTTCCGGCAAATCATTTTCGTAAAATCGAACGAGCGGCATTCCATCATTATCGATTACCTCTCTAATGTTAGAATCAAAAAGAATGTTGACTTTCCCCCGTCCAGCTAAACTTAAAATGCTTTTTCTGTTAATGTCGTTCATTCTTTTAAACTCAGAACCCCTATAGCTAAGTGTAACTTCATTATTTTGCTCGACAAGATACTGACTGTATTCAGAAGCAGTATCACCTCCACCAACCACTAGCACTTTGGAATTATTAATTTCTGTTGAGGTTATATCGAACAGGAGTTTATCTTTTAATGCAACCGGTAATTTATATTCCGGTTTGTTTGGTTTACCTAGTATACCAATAGCAATTGCAATTAATTTAGTTTCATAAGTTGCCCTATCGGTATAAACAGTAAACAATTGTCCTTCATCGTGCTTGACAATTTTCCACACAGTTTCGTTGTAATTAACCTTAACGGAATAATCATTTATTGCTTTATCAAGATATGTTATTGTTTCCTGCTTGGTTAAATCCGGTATACATAAAGCGCCAGTGCATATGGCTTCAAAGCCTTTGTAATTAGCAGTAACAAGTTTTTTTTCCGGATAGAATTTTCTAATTGAAAATGAATGTTCAGGACTTCTTTCAATAATCAGAATATCATCTTTTGAAACGCCCGCAACAATATTTTCTACTGCCATACTGATTCCTGCCGGACCAGCACCAATAATAATCATCTGATACATATTACAATCTTTCCTTACTTGTTTATAATAAGATGAGGAAATCATTCAAAGGTTTTAAAATTCAACAATATTTTGATATGGTTGGTTCAGAATCGGCATAAAAAAACCCACAAAAGATTTGTGGGTTTTAAATTCTACATTTTTGAATAGTCTATATTTTTTTTATTCCAATCCCCGGTCTATCGGATAAAATTACTCTTCCATCAATTACTTTTGCCCCTTCATAAATATCGTTTGCAATAAGAAGCGCACCATCAAGGTCAGCCCAATCAACCATTGGAGAAAGCTGTGCGGCAGCAGAAATTGCGCAGGATGTTTCAGTCATACAGCCAATCATTACTTTCATTCCCAATGCTCTTGCAAGCGTAAGCATTTTATATGCTTCGCGCATACCGGTACTTTTCATTAGTTTGATATTAATTCCCGAGTAAACGCCGTGAGCTTTCAGTACATCAGGAAGCCTTTGAACCGCTTCATCACCAATAGTAGGAAGAGGACTATGTTCGGTTAGCCATGCGTTGCCGTCAAAATCTGTCTTAGGCATCGGCTGCTCAACAAATACACAATTTCTTTCTTTCAACCAATGGATCATATCAAGAGCAAAATTTTTATCCTTCCAACCTTCATTTACATCGACGCAAATCGGAGTATAAGATACAGAGCGAATAGTCTCAATCATCATTTTGTCTGTATCTCTTCCCAGCTTTACTTTTAAGATTTTAAATTCCTTAGCTTCAAGAGTTTTCTGCCTAACTACTTCTTCAGTATCTATACCGATGGTAAATGAAGTAAAAGGAGTTTTTTCTTTCTCGAAACCCCAGATATTATACCAGGGCTGGTTCATCATTTTACCTATCAAATCATGCATTGCAATATCAACCGAGGCTTTTGCAGCTTTATTTCCCTCTGCAATTGAATCTACATATCCGAGAATTTTTTCTAATTCAAAAGGATTTTCAAATTTTCCTAAATCTACTTTTGAAAGGAATGCGTCTGCAGTTTCCTGAGATTCACCAAGATACGGCGGCATTGAGGCTTCACCATAACCGGTGAAGTCTCCATACTCAATCTGCACCAACATGTCGGCTGTTGTAGAGCGTGAATTTTTTGCGATTGTAAAAACATGTCTGAGTTCAAGCGTGTAAGGTTTCCAGCTAAGTTTTAATTTTGCTTCTTTCATATTTAAAAAATTATTGTTTGCAAATAAATTATTTGAATGCCCGGTAAATAATGCAGTGCCTGCTATTAATCCGGCTGTTTTAAGAAAATCTCTTCTATCTTGTTTCATTTTTTCCCTATACTGTTATCAATACTTCTGATAAGATGAACTCCGTTCTTATCAAGAGAAGTTAGAATACGCTTTGCCCTTAAAAAAGTATCGTACCTTCTTTGGATGAAATTTGATTTTTCTTTATCCAGACTGTTTATTCTTACGTAACCGGATGAGTGTATATATTCTCCGTTGCCAATATAAATACCAACATGCGTAGCTCTTTCTTTTTTAACACCGTTTGCTTTGGTACCAAAGAAAATCAAATCCCCTGGCTGAAGTTTTGTAAAGTCCACTTTATCTGTAACAAATTCACCAACGTGTACCTGCTGGCTTGCATCGCGAGGTAAAACTACACCGTTAAGGAAAAAGACAGATTTAGTAAAACCGCTGCAATCAACACCTTTAAATGAAGTACCACCCCATAGGTAAGGAATGCCTAAAAATGTTTTTGCAGTTTTAATAATATTCTCTGCATCAGGGTTGAGTTCACTTAACCATTGAGAGAATTTTTTACAATTAATTTCTTCGACGTACCCGATTCTTTTATCAGGATATTCAACTTCAACAAAGCCATTTTCATTTTGAAGATATTTCAGAATATCACCTTTAATAAGATCGCTTACTACCTGAGAATTTACATCAGGTTCTGAATATGACGTGGCGTAATTGGAAAGCACAATTATTCTTTCCGAAGTCTGCCATTCCTGGAATTCCTGTTTGTTCATTAATGCAACCGCATCGTCATCAACCCAGGCAATATATTCATCGGGTGTTTGAACAAGATACCAGCCATCTCCGCTTTTCTTAAGTACATTTACCGGAGCACCAAGTAATGCTTGCGTAGATAATTCTTCAGGATGATCCGGTTTTGTTCGGATATTTGCAACCGACACATTTATGATTCCCCTAGATTTATCTTTTAAATTTTCTGCAGGAAGCAGTTCAATTAAATCCTCGGTTTCATATTTAAGTTCCTTAACTTCCTGAAGTAAATCCATTTTAGCTTTTGGCTGATTAGTCTCACCTTTAAGCACCACTTTATTATTCTCTATGGAATATTCAATGTTAAAAAGTGATGTTCTTTTATCTGGTGCGTATTGTTCCTTAAGTTTCGCAATTACCTGGGAAACTTTTTCATTCTGATTTTTTTCCTGGCTTTCCATCTTATTGAATGCAATTATTGTTAACAAAAACAAAAATAATATCTTGATTTCTCTTTTATACATTTTTTTTAGATCTGTTTTTTTATTGTGCTATTAACGGTCATTAATTAATTCAACGTCAATAGTTGTTACTTTTTAGGTTAAAAAATACGATACAATTTTAATCATTCCAAAAGTCAACTGCTTTGAATGAACTATCCCTGTCAAAGAAATCTATAAAAACCTGGTCCTGGTTTTTAACTTTTAAAATCCTGTCATCACCAAATTCCCAGTTGCTTTCGGGATAAAAGAATTTAAATACAATAGTGCTATCCGTATTCATATTGCCAAGCGAATATGTGTAAATAGTATCACGGTCGTCATCATTCATTTTGCTTTTTGCCTGCCACCCGTTAAAATTTCCCATAATATAAATGCTATCGATGGCGGGCTTGAATTCCATTTTACAGGTTTTAACTCTCATATCTACTTTAAATTGAACGGTGTGAGTCTGGCAAAACGAGATTACATTTGTAGTAAATAAAACAAGGAGCAGAAATATTTTCACTGGTCACCTGTAAATTATTGGTTGTAAAATTATAGAAAAAGGCTATTAAACAAAAGAATGCTTTTGTTTTGCCATCACTTTATTTATTTAATTTATTTCGATAAACTAAGTTAGAAATTGAAGCATCGTTCTTTTTTTAGCTTTTTAACTAATAATTTTTCCAAAATATTTACGGTGCTAACCTGTTTATTTTCCAACCTTTTCTTAAACGCTTGTAGCACAATCTATCGTGGAGCCGGTTTTTTCTTCCCTGCCAGAATTCAAAGTAATCTGGAATTAAAACATACCCGCCCCAATTAGCTGGTTTTTCAATTTTATTTTTGGATTTGTTTTTGTATTCGATAAAAAGTTTGTCCAAAAAATCTCTGCCGTGAATAATTTTGCTTTGAGGAGAAACTATTGCACTTATCCGGCTTGCTAAGGGTCGTGATGAAAAATAAACTTCAGAATTTTTCTCCGGAATTTTCTCAACATAGCCTTCAATCCTTACCTGCCTTTCTAATTCTTTCCAGTGAAAGACCAATGCCGCCAAAGGATTTTGTTTTATTTCTCTTCCCTTTCTGCTTGAATAGTTTGTATAAAAAACAAAACCCTTTTCGTTTACACCTTTTAGTAAAACAATTCTTGCAGATGGTTTACCGTTCTTATCAGAAGTAGCAAGTGTCATTGCGGTAGGTTCATCAATCTTACAGGCAAGCGCATCATCTAACCATAATTCAAACTGAAGCACAGGATTTTTATTTACCTCATTTTCATCAAGTTTATGCTTGCTGTAATTCTTTCTGATTCCCGAAATATCTGTCGTTTTCATTTTCCAATTGCCCTTTTACAACTTATGGTTAACTTCAGGTTTCTTGTTCAGAAATTTTCCGTATTGTGTAAAAACTTTTTCAATTTCCTCAAGGTTGGTTTTGTTCATCTTCTTAAAATACTCAGCTTTGATAATGACATTTTCTTTTTTTATGGTTCGATTCCAGATTCCAACTACCTGACCATTTTGTACAATTGTTGCCTTGAACATTCCGTTTTTCATAATTGCTTTACCAATATTATCAGATGGCAATAAATCGCTCCTGTCTTTGTAACTGATAATGTATTCATCAAAAGCAGCCAATGCAAAAACAGTTTCTTTCTCGTTTACGTTCTTCCCGGAATTATTATTAACCAGGTAACTTTTATTATTTATTAACTCAGAAGACAAATCCTGTTTTATGTTTTCAACTGCAGTCTTAACATCACTTGTTGGTAAACCGGACCACCAGGTAAAATCCTGAATTGTTGCAGGAGAACGGCTACCGAAATATTTCTTTGCAAGCATTGTTAAAGATTCATCTCTTGAAAAAGATTTTTTTACCGGGACTCTTTCACCAAGAAGCGCATAAGCAGGTTTACCTTTTTTAATTTCACCGCTGCAAATTATTCCTTCCAATTCAGCATTTAAAAATATATGTGATGCTCTGTTTTTATCTGTCGATATTTTAGCAGCATTCAATCTTTCTACCAATTCTTCACGACTCAGTTGCCCGTTTTCCAATAAGGATTTTTCAATTATTAAATTGCTCTTACTTAAAACTTTTGCAGTAAGTTCAAGCTCATTATGGCGGGTTCTTAATGAATTTTTAATTCTGTATGCCGTCAGGTCAAGCATCCAGTAAATATCATCTGAAGAAACGATGTGCCATGTTGGTCGTAATAAATGTGTTCTTAAAATCTCTCCTTTATTAAAGGCTTCTTCAACTTTTTGTTCAGTTAAATCCGGAACTCTTAAACCGATAGCCCACTTTGCCATTGCAAAATCCTGTGCCTGCATTGCTCCCATATAATTAACAAGTTCTTTTGCGCTTTTTATTCCGGAACCTGAGACCTGCTGGCTGTATAATCTTAATTTTGGAATATTGATTTTATCCATTTGTTAAATCAATCTTTCTATGAATTAGAAATGTCTCAGTTCTTAATTCAATCTGTTTGTATAAAAAGTCTAAAAATTTCCCCAACCCTTTTTTAAATTCAACAGTTTTAAGCGGGGATTCTTCGAGATATTCTTTTCTTAACCGGTTTATCAGATTAATATCAATATAAGAACCATTTTTAAAATTCAAAAAACTAAAAACAAGAATTGCAGTTTTTAAAACCGTAGCTTTAATTCTGATTGTATTAGGAGAATAACGTGATGGGTGAATATGAACAAATTTATCTTCTTCATTACCTAAACGAAAAGTCCAGTCTGATTTATCACTTAATGAAAACTGGGAATACTCTTTGCCTGAATCACTGCTTAACCACGATTGATAATTTTCTTTTGTAGTTAATTGGTTGGATTGGATGAATGAGTAAACCTGATCCAAAATATTTTCCGGCGTTAAACTACCGATATATAAATCCATCTGGGAGCCACCAATCTTAAGTAAGTTTGTTCTGATAATTTCTAAATCAGCTTCGCTTTTTGTCTTAACAATATTCCCGATTATGAATCCAAGATGATGTTTCCACAGGTTTAATAAAACCGGGTTTTGTTCTTCCATAATGGATGAATCGTTCACTTTTTAAGTACTCTGTTCTTTAACAAATTTTACCGCAACCGCATCTTTATCCGGTCTCACTCCTTTTCCTTTCTGAATAGCATAAACGTATGTAAATTCCGCCCCTAAAAATAAAACCTGGGATGAATAAAAAACCCACATCAAAAATACTGCAAGCGAACCGGCAGCGCCGTAAATTGAAGTGTAGCTTGTCTGACCAAGATACATTGTTATTAACTGCTTGCCCAGGATAAATAAAATTGTCGTTACGATTGAACCTATCCAGACATCTTTCCAGGCAAGATGAATATCCGGTAATATCTTATACAGCATGGCGAACAAAAGTGAAGTAATTACGAAAGAGAAACTAAAGTTGATAGCGCTTAAAATGAACGATAATCTTTCGTCAATAAAATTATCCAACAGGGAAAGAACAGAACCGGTAACCAGGAAAAGTATAATGAAGAATCCAAAAATTATAATTAATGAAAATTGAATAAGCCTGTCTTTTATTATTCCAAGAATTCCGCGTCCTTTTCGTCTCCTTACTTTATAAATTGTATTAAGTGAATTTTGCAGCTGCTCAAGCAAAGCCGTAGCGCCAATTATTAAAGTGATGAAACTTATTATTGTTGCTGTCAGTCCGGCATTGGATGCGTTGGCATTTTTAAAAGTATTTTGAATAAGATTTGCTGCATCTTTACCTGCTAATTCCTTTATCTGAAGAAACACTTCACCGGAAGCTTCATTCGGATTATAGAAAAATCCAATTACCGCAATTACAATTATCAGTATTGGCGTAATTGAAAAAATTGTATAGAATGATAATGCTGCCCCAAGCCTTGGTATGTCATCTTCACCCCAGCTATTCACAACATCTTTTATAAACTTCCATATTGAAAATAATTTCTCTTTCATTTCATTCACTATGGTTTATTGCAGGTTTCTTTTCTTCAATTCATTATACGCAAATTGCTGCAAAGATTTTCCCTTGGGATAGTTCGGTGCAATCTCCAGACATTTACAAATGGAATCATATGCTTTTTTGAATTGCTCTTCTCTTCCATATGCACCTGTCAGATAAAAATAAACTTCAGGATCATCTGCATACAATACAATACTCTTTTCCAGGTAGTTTATAGCTTCTTTGTTTTTCTTGTTGAAAAAGTTTATAAGCCCAAGCCATTTAGCAGCGAATGCATCAGGAGATTTTTCAAATCTTGTTTTCAGATATGGGAAAGCATCATCATACAAACCGCGCTTAATAAGCTCATTAGTAAAAGTGTTGTATCGTTCAAGATTATTAGGAAAGACATCTAACAGGATTTCCATTTCCAATTTATACGCATTGAAATTCTTTGTTAACATGTAATTAGCATAAGTTTGATGCCCGATTCCCCAGCCGATTCTTCCTGCTGCAATATTAAACGCAAGCGAGTCAGCATACGAATTTAATTTTGGCAAATACGATACTCTTCCCTCCTTAACATACGGCCAATCATTCTTCAGGAATCCAATCCTGTGCTTTACAATTAAGGTATCTAAGCTTGAAAATTTAAATTTATTTTTTACTAAACTATCCTGGCTTTCGTAAACAATATCCGATGGTTTAGTCTTCGGAAGGAAATTATTTTTCTGCATTACATCGTAATATTCTTTTCCCATAAGCTTATAACCACTTAGTGTCGGATGCAGATGGTCAGTCATTAGATCATTACCAATTATGCTGTTCAAGCTTTCTTTTGCAAATGCTGAATCAATTTCTGCGACCGGAAAATTAAATTCTTCTGCCAATTTTTTAATAACCGAATTAAATGCTTCAGGTGCACGGAATTTAAGCAAGTCTAAATCTTTTGCTAACCTGAAAAGAGAATCTGCTTCCCGTATTTTTTCTTCACTAAGTTTCTTTTTAGCCTGGTTGAAAAAATTATTTGCGTCCGGAGATTCCTTTGTTTCTTCTGAAACAAAAGGAGTCTGGTCTTTTAAATTTGAAACCAGCGTTGAAAGGATAACAGGAATTTTATTCTGCCTGGCAAGTTTCAGAATTTCCCTCATATTTTCTTCAAACTGCTCAATCCCTTTCCTGAATATTTCTGATTGATATCCAACCATCTGGCCCTGGGATAACCTTGCCATCATTGTTGAATTTGTTTTACTTACATCATCACTTCCAAACCACCCGGAAATTTTCCTTATTAGATTCCTTGTTAATTCTGTTACCTTAAAATTATCTAACCACAAAGAGAACTTAACAAGCGAACGCGTACTTCCAAAGTTTACAGTTGATGCAACTCCAAGCGCACCATAATATTCATTGTGACCGCCATAGATAATTATCAAATCAGGTTTCTGTTCAATTATTCCAGGTAGAAGATCCAGCCAGGTGTAAGAGTTTATTGCAGTTATCCCGCAATTTATAACTTCAATTTTAGATTCCGGGTAAACTAATTTCAGCCTGTCATTAAGGTAATTTGAAAAAGAACCATTAGGAGTTGAAGGAAATCCAGCTGCGCTGCTTTCACCAATTACAAAAACACGGAAAGCATTTTCCTTTTTTATCTTATCAAAGTTGGAGCTAAGAACTGTAAGCGCCAATTCATTTGATCTGAAATACCGTTTTGCAATAAAACTGTTTAGAGTAAGCTGGTTATAACCTGCATCAATCCATTGATCTCTGTCTTCTCCATAATTAAACAGCCGAAGCGCTAACTCAAGAAATACTAATAAAACGACAGGAAGTAATAATGCAACAAGATAAAACCATTTTGGAAATTTTTTATTCTCTTTCATTTTTTTGTGTGTTATGATTTATTGTTATACGTTATAACTGAAATAATTTTTATTATAATAATCCCTGATTACAACATTATTCAATTGTTATTTCATCGGGCAATGGTTTTAACGAAAAATGCAGAATCAAAAATCCTATTATTGCAGCTATTGCCGAAGTGACTAAAATTGTCAACTTAGATGACGATATTAGTACTTCATCATTAAATGCAAGCAACGTTATAAAGATTGACATAGTAAAACCAATACCTCCTAAAAAACCGACACCTATTATTTCTTTCATTTTAACATTACCTGGTAACGAGCTAAGTCCTAAAGTAACTGCAATAAAACTAAACAATGTTATTCCGATTGGCTTTCCGATTAACAAACCGAGAAAAATCCCAAGGCTGTTAGCGGAAACCAAATTACTAATCAAATCGCTTTTTATTACAATTGCTGTGTTAGCAAGTGCAAAAAGTGGCAGTATAAAAAACGCAACCGGTTTATGCAGAAAATGCAGCAACTTTTCTGACGGAGATTTTTCTTCTTTCCCACGGAAAGGTATTGCAAATGCAAGTAATACTCCGGCTATTGTAGCGTGAACTCCTGAATGTAAAATGAAATACCACATTCCGAAACCTCCTATGAGGTAAGGAATTAGAGAATAAACTTTAAGACGGTTCAACAGAAGCAGAATGAAAAAAATACCAAACGCAATTCCAAGATTTAATATTGATAAGACATTTGTATAAAACACAGCAATTACAATAATTGCTCCAAGATCATCAATAACTGCAAACGCAGTTAAAAATATTTTTAATGTTAGGGGCACCCATTTACCAAGCAAAGAAAGTATACCTAAAGCAAACGCAATATCTGTAGCCATCGGAATTCCTGCCCCCGCCTGAGTTGTACTACCAGCATTAAGGGCAAGATGTATTCCTGCAGGTAATATTATTCCCCCCACAGCAGCAATAAACGGAAGTACAGCATTTTTTATTTTCGAAAGCTCACCGATGTATAATTCTCTTTCAAGTTCAAGACCAATAAGTAGAAAGAACACAGCCATTAGTCCATCGTTAATCCAATGTTCAAATGAACTGCCGGCAATTCCAAAATGCCAGATGCTGAAATATTCTTTTTGGAGAAATGAGTTTGCAAAGGTAAGAGATACCATAGTACAAAAAAGCAGCAGGAGTCCGCCTGCTTTTTCACTTATAAAAAATTCATTAAAAAGTTTTGATACTTTAGTCACCTAAAGTGTCCTTTCTATTGTTAAGATATTAATCCGGTACAAAGATAGTATTTATAGTCATTACTTGATACAGGAATATACTTCATTAAATACAACGTCATTGTTAAAATTGTTTTACATAATTGATTTTTCTTTTTCAAAATACTTTAATAAAAGATGTAATTTGCACATTCTTATAAATATTTTATTTATTATTTTATAATTAA
>QZKB01000139.1 GCA_003599415.1 Ignavibacteriales bacterium
CCACCTGCTGTATAAATTAAAGTATTCATTCCAATCAGTTCACCAAGGCTATTAACCAAAGGGCCGCCGCTATTGCCGCTATTAATTGAAGCGTCAGTCTGAAGCATTCCAAGATAATACCTGTTATTAACAGGGTCTACATTCATTCCCTTGGCGCTAATTACACCTACCGTTACAGTCGGTTGATCATTTATTTCAAAGAATCCGAAGGGATTACCGAGTGCGATAACCCATTCACCAATCATTACATCGTCTGAGTTTCCGAAAGGAATATACGGCAGGTTCTCTCCTTCAATTTTCAGAACGCAGATATCACTAACAGGGTCGCTTCCAATAATTTTAGCATTCTGATGTGTACCGTCGGTAAGTGTAACCACAATTTTATCTGCATTTCCTGCAACGTGATCATTGGTTAAAATGTAACCGTCTTTGGAAATTATTGTACCCGAGCCAAGACTTTTTACTTCCTGGTTATAAGTTCTGTCACCAAAAAATTGCCTGAAGAAAGGATCATTACCGAAGAATGAAGCGTATGGATCACGGTAAGTTCTAATCTCAGTAACATTAATTCCTACAACAGCTGGGCTTACATTCTTCACAGTTTCAGTTATTAAATTATTCCTGCTTGCATTTATATAGTCATTGGCTTTATTCTTATCTAAGGCTGATGACTTTAATGTTGAATCAGCATTACTATTTAAATATAATCCCTGATTTGATTCGAAGGCCAAGTTAAATGAAATAAGGTTGAAAAAAATAATTAACGTTAATCCTGCAATTCTTTTTTTATACATTATGTACCTCTTCTGCTTTTTTATTTGGACTTAAAAGGTCAATCATAGGTTTAATATGTTTACTTAAAATTGTTAGAAAAATTAATAACACGAAAATTATAAAAGATATTTGGCTCCCGGGTTTCAGGAAAGATAATTCAGAATAAAAATTGTTAAAAATAATCATAATGAAAGGAGTTATTATTGTTGCGGCAATATTTCCAATATGGATATTCTTTTTAAACAAGTTAAAGGAGATAAACCAGGTTATCATCCATGTGGCCACTGATAAAGGAATAAATAACATCAAACCGCCGGCAGCAGTTGCCAGCCCTCTTCCTCCATAGAATTTTAACCAGGGCGAATAACAATGAGCCAATACAGCAAAGAAAACCGAAATTGCCGCACAATTAAATCCACCTGAAAATAATTCAACCGCGGCAAGATAACTTACTATTCCTTTTAACAGATCAATTATTAAAACAAATACTCCAATCATTTTTGAGTGGGAGACTTCATATGCATTTAATGCCCCCACGTTTCCACTGCCGTTTTTCCTAATGTCAAGGGATTTAGATTTCTTTAAAATTATATACGCAGTTGGAATTGAACCAATCAGGTAACCGGAAATTGCGCTATAAATGTAATTCATTTCCATTATTGCTTCAAAGATAAGCAAAATGCATTGTGGATAAAAGCAAAGTTATAAGACTAAAAACTAACTGAAGAAAATCTGGATAAATTATAATTTATATAACTAATAAAAGCAATAATAAAATTTGAAACTGTTTGTAGTTCGCTTATTAATCCTTAAGATCAACAGATGCATATATCCCTGATTTCTTAAATCAAAATGAAACTGCCATTCTAATTATTAGTTTTAAGATTCCCGATCTCATTCTTTCAAAATATTTTGAGGTAATCGGATAATAAAGTTGGAATTCGTTTCATATTCTAATATTTTTAAAACCGGATTTCCATGGCTTAATTATTGTCTTCGTAAAAACGACTCTGAGGGCTGAAAATTCAATTTGAAAAAAATATTTATAAATCATTGGAGAATAAGAAATGATAAGAAAAAATGTAACGATTGATGGAAATGAGGCTGCTGCGTATGTTGCTCATCAAATCAATGAAGTTATTGCGATTTATCCGATTACACCTTCATCACCAATGGGTGAACATTCTGATGAATGGTCTGCCAAAGCTAAGAAGAATATATGGGGAACAGTACCAAGTGTGACTGAGATGCAAAGTGAAGGCGGTGCTGCCGGTGCTGTTCATGGCGCTCTTCAAAACGGAGCTTTGACCACAACCTTTACGGCTTCACAAGGTTTGTTGTTAATGATTCCAAATATGTACAAGATAGCCGGTGAATTAACACCAACAGTTTTTCATGTAACTGCCCGTTCCTTAGCTTACCAGGCATTGTCAATTTTTGGAGACCATAGTGATGTTATGGCTACACGTCAGACCGGTTTTGCTATGCTCGCCTCAAATTCTGTTCAGGAAGTAATGGACTTTGCTTTGATTTCTCAGGCAGCTGCTCTTGAATCGAGACTTCCTTTCGTGCATTTCTTTGACGGATTCAGAACTTCTCACGAAGTAATGAAGATTGAACAATTGGATGTTGAAGATTTAAAAGCTATGATGAGTAATGACCTGATTAAACTTCACAGGGAACGCGCTCTGACTCCTGACAAACCGGTATTAAGAGGTACTGCTCAGAACCCTGATGTCTATTTCCAGGGAAGAGAAACAGTAAATAAATTTTATGATGCATGCCCGGTAATTGTTCAGAAAGCAATGGATAAATTTGCTGAAGTCGTAGGTAGGAAATATCATTTGTTTGATTATTACGGTGCACCTGACGCAACAAGAGTAATTATTCTGATGGGTTCCGGTGCTGAAGCAGTTGAAGAAACAGTTGAGTACCTTACTAGTAAATCTGAAGAAAAAGTTGGTGTATTAAAAGTAAGATTGTTCAGACCATTCTCTGTTTCACACTTAATCAATGCTCTACCAAAAACAGTTGAAAAGATTGCAGTATTAGACAGAACCAAAGAAGCAGGCAGTCTTGGTGAACCGTTGTATATGGATGTAGTAAGTGCAATAAGTGAAACAATGACAGGTGACAATCCTCCGTTTGCAAAATATCCTAAGATAATTGGCGGAAGATATGGCCTTTCTTCCAAGGAATTTACTCCTGCAATGATTAAAGCAGTTTATGATGAATTGAAAAAAGATAATCCTAAAAATCACTTTACAGTTGGAATCAATGACGATGTTACATTCACAAGCCTTAATTATGATAATCTATTTACGACCGAACATGAAGGTGTATTCCGCGCATTGTTTTATGGTTTAGGTGCTGATGGTACTGTAGGTGCAAATAAAAATACAATTAAAATTATAGGTGAGGAAACTGATAACTTTGCCCAGGGTTACTTTGTATATGATTCAAAGAAATCCGGCTCAACAACAGTATCCCATCTTCGTTTCGGTAAGAAGCCGATTAAATCAACTTACCTTATTTCAAAAGCTAATTTTATAGGTGTTCACCAGTTTACATTCTTAGAGAAATTTGACATTCTCGAGAAGATGAACGAAGGCGGCACATTCCTGCTTAATACACCTTTCCCAAAAGAAGAAGCATGGGAAAGATTACCAAAAATTTACCAGCAAAAAATTATTGACAAGAAAGTTAATTTCTATGTAATTGATGCTTATGAAGTTGCTAAGAATACCGGTATGGGTTCAAGAATTAATACAATTATGCAGACCTGTTTCTTTGCAATCTCCGGTGTACTTCCAAAAGAAGAAGCGATTGAACAGATCAAAAAAGCAATAAAGAAAACTTACGGTGCAAAAGGCGACGAAGTTGTTAAAAAGAATTATGAAGCTGTTGATCAGACTTTAGCTAATCTTTATAAAATTGATATTCCTGCAGCTGCTACAAGCACATTTGAATTACCTCCGACTGTTTCTTCAAAGGCTCCTGATTATGTTAAGGAAGTACTTGCTAAAATTATGGAAGGTAACGGTGATGATGTTACAGTTGGTCAGATGCCGGTTGACGGTACATTCCCAACAGCAACAACACAGTGGGAAAAAAGAAATATTGCTCTTGAAGTTCCTACCTGGGATCCTGAAGTATGTATTCAGTGCGGCAAATGTCCAATGGTTTGCCCTCATGCTTCAATCAGAATAAAAGTATTCGATAAGAAATATCTTGAAAATGCTCCGGCAACATTCAAATCAATTAAAGCAAAAGGAAAAGAATTTATTGAAGATGAAATGTATTCAATCCAGGTAGCTGTAGAAGATTGTACAGGTTGTGGTTTGTGTTATGAAGTTTGTCCTGCAAAGAATAAGAAAGAAGTAAAATTAAAAGCATTAAATATGGCTCCACAGATTCCTTTAAGAGAACAGGAAAGAACAAACTGGGATTTCTTCCTTTCATTACCGGAATTTGACAGGAAACGTGTTAATACATCAATGGTTAAGTTCAACCAGATTTTACAACCATTATTTGAGTTCTCAGGTGCATGCACAGGTTGCGGTGAAACACCTTATGTTAAATTAGTATCCCAATTATTTGGTGACAGAATGGTTGTAGCCAACGCTACAGGTTGTTCTTCTATTTATGGCGGTAACTTACCAACAACTCCTTGGGCAAAAAATAAAGAGGGAAGAGGACCAGCCTGGTCAAACTCATTATTTGAAGACAATGCTGAATTTGGTATGGGTATGCGTTTGGCAATCGATAAACATAATCAATACGCTAAAGAATTATTAATTAAACTTCAGGATAAAGTTGGAAGTGAATTAGTAAATCAGATTCTGAATGCTGAACAGACAACAGAAACTGGAATTCAGGATCAGAGAGAAAGAATTGAAAAATTAAAATCAGTTTTAAATACTCTTGAATCAGATGAAGCTAAACAATTGCTGCCGATTGCAGATTACCTTGTAAAGAAATCTGTTTGGATTATGGGCGGCGACGGCTGGGCATATGATATTGGTTACGGTGGACTTGATCATGTGATTGCATCCGGTAAAAATGTAAACATACTTGTACTTGATACTGAAGTTTACTCAAATACAGGTGGACAATGTTCAAAATCTACAGGTATGGGTGCAGTTGCAAAATTTGCTGCCGGCGGTAAACCAACACCAAAGAAAGACCTTGCTATGATGGCTGTTAATTACGGAAACGTTTATGTTGCTAAAGTAGCAATGGGTTCAAACGATGCTCAGTGCGTAAAAGCTTTTCTTGAAGCTGAAGCATACGATGGTCCTTCTTTAATCATTGCATACAGTCATTGTATTGCCCACGGTATTGATATGCAGAAGGGTCTTGATAGCCAGAAACTTGCAGTTGATTCAGCATACTGGCCGTTATTCAGATATAATCCTGTTTTGGCAAATGAAGGAAAGAATCCATTTAAGTTAGATTCAAAACCAGCAAAGATAAAATTAGAAGATTATATTTATAAGGAAACAAGGTACAAGATGTTAACCAAATCTGATCCTGCTTCAGCAAAATATCTGCTTGAGCATGCTCAGAAAGAAGTTGAATCCAAGTGGAAGATGTATGAATATCTTGCTGCTTACGGAACAAATGGTTCTGCAAA
Organism: Ignavibacteriales bacterium; assembly: GCA_003599415.1. Lineage (GTDB taxonomy): Bacteria > Bacteroidota > Ignavibacteria > Ignavibacteriales > SURF-24 > SURF-24. Next base: position 5,411 of record QZKB01000139.1, read on the forward strand.
AGCAGAAGAATAAAAAGCCTAACCCAACCACTTCGCTAAGAGAAGGGGCTGGGAAAATTCATTGATTGAAATAGACCAAAACATATTATTTATTCTAAAAGAGTTTTTAAAGAAAACATAAACCAAAATAGTTCTATTCTTAAAGTCCCCTTCCTTTGGAAGGGGATTTAGGGGTAGGCTTTAAGGAGGTATTAAATGGATTTATCAACGACTTACATGGGATTGAAACTAAAGAATCCTATTGTTCCATCAGCTTCTCCTTTATCGGAAACAGTTGAATCTGTAAAAGCATTGGAAGATGCAGGTGCCGCCGCAGTTGTGGTTTACTCTATTTTCGAGGAACAGATTTCTCACGAAGCTAACGCGCTGGATTTTTACCTTACACAAACAGGTGAAAGTTATGCGGAAGCTTTAAGTTATTTTCCCAAACCAGATGAATTTAAATTAGGACCGGATGAATATCTTAAACATATATCTAATTTAAAACGTTCAGTAGATATTCCAATTATTGGAAGCCTGAACGGAGTTAGTGTTGGTGGATGGATGAAATATGCTAAGCTAATCCAGGAAGCCGGTGCAGACGCTCTTGAACTTAATGTTTATTATATACCAACAGATCCTAACCTGACCGGTTCACAGGTTGAACAGATTTATTTTAACAATATTGCTGCAGTAAAAGAAAATGTGACAATTCCGGTTTCAATAAAGGTTGGTCCATATTTTTCTTCTTTAGCTAACGTAGCTAAAAAGCTTGATGCAATTGGTGTTGATGGTCTTGTAATGTTCAACAGGTTTTATCAGCCGGATTTTGATCTTGATAATTTAGAAGTTGTTTCAAACTTAACTTTAAGTTCAAAATGGGAATTACGTTTACCTTTAAGATGGATTGCAATTCTCTACGGTAAGATTAAAGCAAGTATGGCTGCTACAAGCGGTGTTCAGGATTATGAAGATGTTATAAAAGTATTAATGGCCGGTGGTGATGTTGCAATGATGTGTTCGGAATTATTACGTCACGGTAATAAAAGAATTGGAGAAATTCTTGACGGTATGAAAAAATGGATGGAAGAAAAAGAATATGATTCTGTTGCACAGATGAAGGGAAGTATGAGCCAGAAATCTGTTGCAGAACCCGCCGCATTTGAACGTGCTAATTATATGAAGATGTTAAACAGCTTCAAACCGATTATATAATTCCAAAACCTTCAAGGTTTCAAAGACCTTGAAGGTTCTCATTTGCTTTTCTTAATTATATCATACCTTTTCCTTCATCATATTAGTATTACTTTATTATAATTTATCGCTTGAATTTGTGTTCTTAATTTTCTTCTTTTGTAAAAAAATAGATTTGGAATAAGAAATATTTTTTTGAGGATTGCTATGAAAAAAACGGAATTCTTCGAAACCGCAGTTCAGCAGGGATTTTACGGGCAGGAGAAAAGCGGTCTATACGGTAAAAAGGATAATGTTAGAAAGTACTGGGAAGATATTTCAATTAAAAATTCCTTACGGGCAAAAATTCTTAACCTCATTAATAAAAAACAGAAAATTAAAATTGCGGATCTTGGAAGTGGTTGCGGGGAGGGCTTTGAACTAATTACTCATATACCCCCTGCAAATAAAACGTCAACTCAAAAGGATTTTATTCTTAACAAAAATGATATTGATCTTTACCTTGGTTTGGATATTTCTCCTTCTATGGTGGAAATGGGTAATGAAATTTATAAGGACCATAAGAATGTTGTATTCAAAACGGCTGACCTTTCAAAAGACTGGACATTCCTGGATTATGCACAATTTGATTTATATCTTTCAACTTATTCTTCACCTTCACATCTTTCAGTGCACGAATTGACATTGCTTGTTTCCAGGATACTTGAGCATTCAGAAAAAAATACTTTGCTTGTACTTGATTTATTCGGAAAATATTCACCAGAATGGCCGCAGTATTGGTCAAAACAAAAAGAAGAATTGCTTACTTATAATATGTCATGGTTGTATCTTCCTCAAAAACCAGGTGCCGATATTATCGAAAATTATTACGTGACATTCTGGGGTGCGGATGATTTAAAAAAAATAATTGAGGGAATCGCCTTACAGAAGAAAAAGACAGTTAAAATTGAATTTATTGACCGCTCGATTTTTGTAGGAAGACATATCGATACAGGAATTTATAATAATCATCCGCAACCAATCAGGTATCAGGTCAATCGCTTATTCGATAGAGATTACCGTGGTGAACCTGATAAGCTTAAAATAGATTTTTCATTTTTAAGAGATTTTGAAACTTTAAATCCTGATGTATATAAACGAATTTTAATGTATGGCGAAGATTGGAATAATACAGTGAAGTTTCTTGAAGCCTTGTGGAAAGAAGACAATAACCTGATTAAAGAAATGATTGAGACATCAAAAGAAGAATTGTCTGAAGAATTTAAAATGCTTGCATGGCTGGAAAGAAATGCCTCAAGGTTTCCTGTTGTAGATTTCTGGGCAAGTATTATGGGTCCGCAGATCGCCTGTATATTAAGAAATTTGGAAATAAATCTTCCTGATGGTGTAGGGTGCGGTCATGGACTTGTATGTCTGGTTGAGATAAATTCTTAAAAACCTGAAATAGTTATTCTTCGGCTATTACAATATTTTCCGAAGGAAATCTCTGTTTAATATAGCTTTCAAGTTTATTTTTAATAAATCTTTTTGATAATAAACTTGTTCTTTTTTTATATTGAATGATCAGAGCATGTTTCTGCTTTTTATCTGCTGAAACAGTATAAAAAATATTTTCTATCTGCGGAAATAAAGCCCTCAATTCACTTGTAAATTTATTTTGTGAAAGTGAATCACCATATGGAAAGTTAACTAACTTTTTTAAGCTGTCTACTTCGTTATAATATTGTCTTTCAATTAATCGGTTTGCTTCCAAGGTACTTAACAAAGCTTTTCTTGTTTGATCGGTTAGTCTGTTTTTTTCTTCATCAGTAATGTTAAGATTTATAATATCAAGAGAGTATCCTTTAAGTTGCAATAAAGAATCAACCCTAAACCTTACATTAGGAGGAATGCTTTTACCAAATAGGAAAACTTTAACGCTATTTTTATTATCAAAACTCTCGATTTCCCAGTTAACTATCTTTGTGTTAGAATTCTGCAGATTAGAGGATATAATACTTTCTATTTCAATTTTACTCCGGTATTCTGATACTAATTGGTACAAAATAATCACACTTGGGATACTAAGTATAATTACAAATAGCAGAATCGTTCGGTGAATTCTGAATTTCCTTTTTACATCCATTATTTCAGTATAAGGAAAGTCAAGTATTCGTACAATCAAGTATGTGGCAAGACTTATAAATACTGTATTCAGAAAAAATAAATAGAAAGCCCCAAGGAAAATTGAAATATCTCCGGTTGCTATTCCAAATCCAGAAGTACATAAAGGAGGCATTAACGCAGTTGCAATTGCAACACCAGGAATAATTGTACTCAAACCTTTTCTTGAGAGAGCTATTATTCCGGCTAATCCTCCAAAAAAGGCAACTCCGATATCTAGCAATGTTGGCTTTGTTCTTGCAATAATTTCTGATGTGGGTTCTCCGAGAGGTGAAATAGCAAAGTAAATTGTACTGGTCAATAAACTTAGCGCAACCGCAAGTGAAAAATTTTTAACTGAGTTGAGTAACAATTCTTTCTTAAAAATTCCCACACCTAAACCAATACCAAGGATAGGGGACATAAGTGGAGAGATAAGCATTGCTCCTATTATCACTGCTGGAGAATCTGTATCTAACCCGATACTTGCTAGAATACATGCAGAAAATAAAATTAGTGTTATAGAGCCTTTGATGTTTATATTACTTTCAATTGTGGAAATGGTAAATTCATAGTCAGTAGATGAATCGAAATTAATCAATTTCTTTAATGATTTTCTGGCTTTTAAAATTTTCGGAAAGAAAAGAGTTGTAACTTTTTTGAAAAATGGTTTTAGAAAACTTGAGGGTTTATTTCTCATCTTTTAATTAATTTGTTTTGTACTTTTTTATGTAATAGTAAAGAAACAAACATATTATGTTAAGATTAACTCAGATTTTACTAATCGCTGTGAGATTTTATTATCTGTTCTCTGTAACTAGAAAATACGGATGACTTGGAAATGAAGCCGATATATTTATCATCCTTCAGCACAGGTAAATTCCATGCTTTCGATTCATCAAACTTTTTCATTACGCTTCCCATATCCTCATTTATTTGCAACATTGCCGGAGGACTTTTCATCAATTCAACTACAGCAAGATCCTGGAAAGTATTTAGCTCGAACAAAATCTCACGGATATTTTCCATATAAACAATTCCAAGCAGCTTATCGCTTTCATCAACAACGGGAAATAAATTCCTTTTTGAATGACTTATCAGTTCGGTCAGATCAATTATTTTTTTATTGTAAAGAATCTTGGAAAAATCGTTCTCAATTATCCCGTGAATATCGAGTAATGTAAGAATGTTTTTATCCTTGTCTGCTGTAAGTATTTCACCCTTTTTTGCTAACTCTCTTGTATCCATAGAATAAGGTTCAAACACGCGGACAATTCCATAACTTATTGATGAAACAATCATAAGAGGAATCATTAGCTCGTATCCGCCCGTAACTTCGGCGATTAAAAATATTCCGGTTAAAGGAGCATACATTACACCGCTTAAAATTCCTGCCATACCTACTAAAGTGAAATTGCTTTCCGGAAGTCTGGCAAAGTTTAACAGATTTATAAATCTTGAAAATGCAAAACCAAGGTAAGCGCCCACAAATAAAGAAGGGGCAAAATTTCCGCCGTTGCCGCCGAAGTTTAATGTTATTGAAGTAGCAATAACTTTAATAAGACAAATTGCACTGATGAATAATAGTACGAACCATTCGTTATTATTGAAAGAATAGAACAAGCTGTCATTTAGCAATGAGTTAGGCTGCAAATTAGCTAATGGTAGAATACTTGAATAACCTTCGCCGAATAAAGGCGGAAACAGAAATACTAAAAGTCCTATGACTAATCCGCCAATCAAACCTTTAACAAATCTGTTTGTGAAGAGTTTTGATAGTTGTTCAATTTTTAAAGTTACACTTGCGAAATAAACTGAAATCATTCCTGCCAATAAACCAAGTAAAATGTAATAAGGAATATTAACATAATTGAAAGGTTGCTTAAGCGTAAAAACTAAAAGTATTCCTTCATTCAGGACAACCTTTGAACAAAGGGCGCCGATTACCGCAGAAATAATTAACGGTACAAATGCACTAAGAGTAGCTTCGGTAAGAATTATTTCAACAGCAAACATTATTCCCGCGATAGGAGCATTAAAAATTGCAGCAATTCCTGCTGCAGAACCGCACGCTAACATTAATGTTCTTTCACGGTAATCCATTCTGTTAATTCGTCCGTAGTTAGAACCAATTGCAGCACCGGTTACAACTATCGGTGCTTCTAATCCTGCCGAGCCGCCTAAACCAACAGTAATAGCGCTTGTTAATAAGTGGGTATAAGTTGTATGCTTATCAACTATGCTTGATTTTTTAGCTATTGAAAATAATATCTGACCGGAACCTTTTTTGAATTTATCTTTTAAAAAGAACTTAATAGTAAAGATTGTTAACAGAATTCCTGCTAAAGGAAATAATATGTAAAGATAGTTTTGAGTGTAAATTGTATTTGTAAGCTTCACTAACAAGTGTAATTGAAAAACGACTGTCTTTAATATTATGGCAGCTATGCCGGAGGTTAACCCGACAAGAAT
>QZKB01000136.1 GCA_003599415.1 Ignavibacteriales bacterium
ATATAAACCGGAATCGAAGCATTCAAAATCAGATCTCCTTATTCTGAGTATACTGAACAGATATCATTATAATAAATTCAATTTAAATGATTCTTTAGCCGGAAAAATTCTTGAAAATTATCTTGATGCGCTTGACTACAATAAAAGTTATTTCCTTCAATCGGATATAGACGAGTTCAATAAATTCCGCATCAGACTTGATGATGAAATAAAAATAGGAAGACTTAACTCTGCTTATGAAATTTATAACCGTTTTGTACAAAGGCTTAAAGAACGGGATGAATATATTTTTAAGTTGCTTGAAACTGAACCCGACTTTAGTTTAAATGAGACTTTCATTTATGATCGGAAAAGTGCACAATGGGCTAAAAGCGAAGATGAATTAAATGAAACATGGAGAAAAAGAATTAAGAATGAAGCAATAAATGAAATGCTCCGGGATAAAACCTGGGAAGAGACCGCTTCAACTTTAAAAAAACGATACCAGAATTTCCAGAAAAGAATGCTTCAGCTGAATAATGAAGACGTGTTTCAGTTTTATATGAATAGTTTTACTGAGAACATTGATCCGCATACAAATTATTTCTCGCCGGTAACTTCAGAGAATTTTAAAATTAATATGAGTCTTTCACTTGAAGGTATTGGGGCTTCGTTACAAAGTGAAGATGATTATACAAAAGTTGCGGAAATAATTGCAGGCGGGCCCGCATTCAAGAGTGACCTTTTACACAAAGATGATAAGATTATTGCAGTTGCACAGGGTGATACAGGCAAAATGGTAGATGTTATCGGGTGGCGCCTTGATGATGTTGTTAAACTTATACGCGGACCAAAAGGTACGGTTGTAAGACTTCAAATATTTGAGGCTGAACTTGGAACTAATTCAACTCCGAAAGAAATAAGACTAGTACGCGACAAAGTTAAATTAGAAGAACAGGCAGCTAAAAAGGAAATAATAAATATTAATGAGAATAACATCCCGTTAAAGCTTGGTGTTATTATTTTACCTTCCTTCTATTTTGATTATGAAGCACAGCAGCGCGGTGAAAAGGATTATAAAAATGCCACGCGTGACGTAAAAAAATTACTGCTTGAATTAAAAGAGGAAAAGGTTGACGGGGTAATTGTTGATCTTAGAAATAATGGCGGCGGTTCACTTCAGGAAGCAATTGATCTTACAGGACTTTTTATTGACCAGGGTCCGGTTGTACAGGTTAAAAATTCAAATACTTTAGTTGAAGTTGGCGAGGACAGGAATGCCGGTGTTACTTATGACGGTCCGTTGGCTGTTCTTGTTAACCGCTCAAGCGCTTCTGCTTCAGAAATTTTTGCCGGGGCAATTCAGGATTATAACAGGGGAATAATTCTTGGCGAGCAAACTTTTGGCAAAGGGACAGTGCAAAACCTTATTGATCTGAACAGATTGAATTTAGGCGATACTACTAAACTCGGCCAGTTAAAAGTTACTATCGCAAAGTTTTACAGGGTTACCGGCGGAAGTACCCAAAGACTCGGCGTTATACCTGATATAAAATTTCCTTCATCTGCCGATTCAAATGAGTTCCGTGAGAGTTCTGAGCCGAGCTCATTGCCTTGGGATCAGATTAAACCAACTAAATTTGATGCTTTACCTGATGAGAATAATTTAATTACAAACCTTGATAAGAAGCACGAAGCAAGAATTAAATCAAGTGTGGATTTTCAGAACCTTGTTGAGGAGATTAATGACTATAAATCTGAACGGCACAGGAAAGAATTTTCACTAAATCTTGAACAACGCAAAAAAGAAAAAGAAGAAGCTGAAAATAAAAGACTTGAAAGACTTAATGAAAGAAGACAAGCTGCGGGATTGAAGTTGCTTGAAAAAGGTGAGGTTGCTCCTAAAGAAGATAAACTTGATGATCCGTTGTTAAAAGAATCAGCTAATATACTTGCAGATCAGATTATCTTTTCACTTAAGTAATTTTTAATAAAGGACGGAATAAATCCCGTCCTTTTTACTTTACTATTTCAAAATACAAAAGTGAGTGATCGGAATAATTCTTAATCCAGTTACCTTTTGCTGCGTCGGTATTTTCATTAACCCATCCTCTAACATCAACTTCTTTTTTCTTAAAGAGTGAAAATTGAATTTGCTCTGACACCACCACCTGGTCAAGGCTCATTGGTTTCATTCTGCTCGTAGGTCCATTCCACCATGTGAAATTGGAATTTTTAGTAAGCACTCTCATTTTAATTTTAGCTGCATCATCAGAAAGTTTTTTAAGCTCCTGCTTAAATGTAATTTCCTTATTGTAAGGATAATCCATTCCCATAATATTTAAATCACCAAGAAAAATGAAATTGGAATTTCCTTTACCTGCTTTTACTGAAATACCGTCTAAAAATTTCTTGAAAGTAAATGCACGAGAAAACATATCATCTCTTATACCCAGACCAATTGGTTCAGTACTGCTTTTTGTATGAAGAAAAAGTATTGGATAATCTTCATCATCAATCCTTATAGTAAGCAGAGCTCCTGGTCTAAGGTAAGTGTTACCGGATTTGAATTCGGTTTTTTGAGTAAAGAAGGAAGTTAATGAGTTTCTTGCACCAACTAATATTTCCTGAGTCTGTGCGCCTTCGGTTATATGGAAATTATAGTCCGGGAAATTTGAAACAAGCGAATCATAAACAACAGAGCTTTCAACTTCGTATAAGGCAAATACATCTGCCGTTTGCAATTTTAAAAAATTGATAATCCTATCAATACGAGCTGTATCATTCTTAAAATGTTCAACATTCCAGGATGCAATGCTGAATAGTCTTTTCATAAAGCCCCCTTTATTTTTTTAAGTTGATTTAATTTGTTTCCTTATTCTATTTATCAGGTTATCTGTAGTATATGGCTTAAGAACATAATCAGCAGCCCCGAATTTAAGTCCGTCGGTAACAGAACTTTTATCGCTTAACGAAGTAAGAAAAATAACGGGGATATCCTTTACTTCGGGAATTAGCTTCATCTCTTTAAGAATTGTAATTCCATCTTTACCAGGCATCATAATATCCAGTAAAACAATACTTGGAAGAACCGTTTTTATCGAATTCAAAACATCGTTACCATTATCCAGATAATGAACGTCGAAGCCGGCCGTTTTCAGTTTTATCATAGTAAGCCGGGCAATTATCTTGTCATCTTCGGCATAGACAATTTTAGTGTTTGCTTTCATAGGTATAGAATTAATTCTTATTAGCTTGAATTTATATCTCAAAATAAAATAAACTTTTGATTAATTCATTATTCTTTTTGCAGATAAATTAATCCGGCGGATTGAAGTAGTTTGAATGAATTCCACTGATTTGGCAAAAGACGAAAGCTGGATTATTGTTGCCACCTGCAAAGGTCAAAATATGATATGCTTTTTTCATAAATAGTATTATTTTTAACCCGATTATAAAACGGGAAACAAAATGTCTATCAGAAAAAATTTTGAAATAAAGTTTTTCAAACTGGGGATGCAAAATTTAATTATCTGGTTTGTGAATTTTATTTTAACCTCTTTTACTGCTATTACCATCTATTTCTTATACTTCTCCGGAACCATAAAGTTATTCCTGCTTAATTCCAAAGCTTCACCAATTGCAATGACTTTATTTAATTCTATTATTGTCCTGGTGTCAGCGGCAGTTCTTATTTATATCTCTCTTGTTTTAACATCATTTTTAGTTACTTATAAAATAAACTTGTTTAAATGGTTATTTGGTTTTATCAATTTATCAGCTTTTTCCTTAGCGGTTATAATATGGATTTACCCTCAATTGTTAATTATTACCGGTGTTAACCAGAGCAAAACAAGTTATAATGATATTGAATTCACTTTTGGTTCTTATCCCGGAAGGGAAAAATTATATCAGCTTAAAAAACAAGGATACACATCTGTTATTACTTTAATGCATCCGGAAAATTATCCCTTTGAATCAAAACTGCTCAGTGAAGAATTAAACTTATCAAAAGAAGTTGGGATAGAGTTAATATCGGTTCCCTTAATTCCAGGGTACGACAATGATAAAAATATGCTGAAAAATGTTGATGCGATATTTGAAAAAGGGAAGGGGAAATACTATGTGCATGAATTTAACAATGAAGGACGTGTGAATCTTTTCAGGGACCTGGTTGATTCCGATATTAAAGAAAAGGTTACCGTTGAAAAAAATAATCTTAAAAGATTATCAGATACTAAATTCTTTGAGAAAGGGGAAATTAAAAAACTTGATGACGGTATTTATTTTACGCCTTACCCAAACGAGAAAGAAGTAATGGATTTTATTGTTACTCCCGGAGTTAAAAGTGTTGTGTGCCTGGTGAATGAAAAAAATCCTGTTGACTCAAGTTTACTGAATGAGAAGAAAATACTGGATGCAAACTCAATTCCCTTTATAATTAAAACCTTTACTGATCAACCATATGATCCTTCATCTGTTTTTGAGTCAAGTTTATTTGTAAGAGGTTTACCCCGGCCGGTTGTTATTCATACATTTGATTTAAACTCCGTTATTAGCGAAGGATTTATTTTAAGCTATAAGAATCAAAAAAAATCTTTTCCTTCTTCTTTATTTAAAGCTCCTCTTCAAAATGGAACAGTTGTTTCTATATTACCAAATGTATTAGCAGGACCGAAACCAACGTTAAGTGAATATAAAACAAGATTATTTAATTGTGGTGTTAGAGGAATTATTTTTTGTGATACAATTAAAAAATCTTTAACTGCAAATGATAGAGCATTTTTTACAAGAATTGGATTAAGCTGGGAGCAAATAGAGTTTCCTAAGCTTTCATCAAGGAAAGAAATTACAAGCGGCGGATTATGGTATATATACGGAGCAGACTCAACAACAATTCGTAAGTATTTAAAATAAAAAAAGCCCCGTTTTTCAACGGGGCTTTTTAGTATCCTATTTATTAGGAACATTCATTATAATTCTTCTGCTTGCAGGTCTGTTAACAGTGCCATCAGTATTCATGATAAGTTCTGTTTCGCCCTTACCTTCTGTTTTAATTTTCGCAGCAGGTATTCCGCCATTCTTTATGAACCATGTTCTAACAGATTCTGCTCTGCGTTTTGATAACTTCATATTATATGCATCGCTACCAACATCATCTGTATGTCCAACAATGATGAACTCAAGTTCAGGTGATTGTTTCATCTTTTCAGATACAGATTTCAGACTATCATAGTATTCAGGAAGTATTTGAGCACTGTTAGTCTTAAAGTTTACAACCAGATGAATTTCTGCACCCTTAAAGATTATATCATCTTTTGGATCTAACGGGTCAGTTCCTCTATTAACTTCAATACCATCTTTTACCGTACCTTTATCAGTATCTGGATCAAGCGGGTTAGTCTTATGTGTTAGAACTTCAGCACCATCTTTCAACCCATCACCATCTGTATCAGGATTTAAAGGATCTGTTTTATACTTTGTAACTTCCTCGCCATCTTTCAATCCATCACCGTCTGTATCCGGATTTAGAGGATCAGTCTTGTACTTTGTAACTTCCTCACCATCTTTCAATCCATCACCATCTGTATCGGCTTTGGTTGGATCTGTCTTATACTTTGTTACTTCTTCACCGTCTTTCAATCCGTCACCATCTGTATCAACATTCAACGGATCTGTTTTGTAAGTAAGAACTTCTTCTCCATCCTTCAAGCCATCACCGTCGGTATCAGCTTTGTTAGGATCTGTTTTGTAAGTAAGAACTTCTTCTCCATCCTTCAAGCCATCTTTATCTGTATCAGGATCAAGTGGATTGGTTTTGTAAGTAAGAATTTCTTCTCCATCCTTTAATCCATCACCGTCGGTATCAGGATTTGCAGGATCTGTTCCGAATTTCTCTTCATCGCATTTGTTAATACCGTCGTTATCTTCATCGGTGTCGCATCCACCCACGATATATTCAATGCCTAAACCAACATTGATGTATCTATCGTAATCATGTAATGCTTTATCCTGAAGATTAGAAGCCTGACCATTGAAATCATCTGTAAGAAATGAATTAAAACCACCTGTTAAATCCACAGCCCAGCTTTCACCTAAAGCTATTTCTAAACCAAGACCAACTTCACCTAAACCTGTCATCCCATTATCATCAGAAGAAGTATACTTATCTTTCCATTGAGGTTTAGTATCTAATGACCAATAAGCACCGCCTACACCCAAATAGATATAAGGATTAACCGCATCGGAACATACAGGACTGAAAATTAATCTAAGATCAAGAGGAATGAAACTGCTTTTGTATTGAGACCCAAGATAATCTTCACCTTCCTGCCAGCCGTAACCGATACCTACTCCAAGATCAAACATAGAGGATAACTGGAATGCTGCATAAGGTCTAATCAACCATGAATTATTCCATTTATCTTCCGTATATTCGTTTCCTGGGACAAGGAAATTTCCCTGCAGACCGATTTTGTAACTGTAATCTTTGAACTGAGATAAGCTCTGGCTACTGAAAATTACCAAGAAGGTAACCAGAGTAAAAATGATAGAGACGTATCTTTTTATCATAATTTGCCTCAAATTATTTTTTTGTGTTTTTAATATAAAAAAAAACTTAATACTATACTATAATCAAATACCCGGATGTAATTTAATAATATTTTTTTGTAATTAAAATCACTTTGTCTTTAATAAATCCCTAATTTCGCCTAATAAAGTTTCCGTAGTAGAAGGTTTAGGCGGTTCAACCGGGGCGGCTTCTTCTTTCTTTTTGAATTGGTTAATAGCTTTTATTACCATAAATATTGCAAAAGCTACAATCAGGAAATCAATTATTGCATTAATAAAAATACCATAATTTAAAGTGGCAAGTGGTTTTCCATCGTCTGCATATTTAAGTACTAACAAAAGGTTGCTGAAATCCATACCACCCAGTAATACTCCAATAGGAGGCATTAGGATATCATTTACAAAAGAACTGACAATCTTGCCGAAGGCAGCACCTATAATAATACCTATTGCAAGATCAATTACATTTCCTTTCATTGCAAAGGTTTTAAATTCTTTCAATAAGCTCATGTTCTTAACTCCTTTACTTTTTGATTTTAGAAAATTGTATAAACGATTCCAAGTTGTAATGCTTCTTTTAACTGGGTTTTTGGAGATTGCCTTTTCTCATAAACTGTAAGCACGTTTATATTAACAGTAATATACTTGTTTACCTTTGCTGATATTGTATTGTCCCATCTTACATCCCACACATCAAGTTCTTTAAAAGTTGAAAACAACCTTAACATACTAGTAAAAAGAAGGTTGTCGTCCAACGTAATTTCGCTGTTGGTTACGGATTCAATACCAGTATCTAATCTAAAACTTTCAAGTTCAAAAGGTGTTTCAGGATCATCCGCGTACTGCCGGTAAACATTTGTAATTGTTTCCTGGAATCCAATTCCTATTCGTGAAGTTATTGCTTTTGATTTGTTATAAGTAAATCCAATACTTTGTGTAATATAACCCGGATCGAAAAAGTCAGCTGTCTTTTTAACCGGCTCTGCCTTATAATCAAACCCGGATGAAACATAAGTTCTTACTGAATTACTGAAAAACGGATCAACAACCAATCCAACGCTGTAGGATAAAACATTCTCAAGGTATAATTCATTATCATTGGTTCTGTAATCATCGCTGCCTAATTTGGTTCTGCCGTACTGAAGTTTAAAAGTATTTTTGAGTATCCAGGGTAAAGATTTATAATCTGCTTTTGCATTACTCACAAAAGTCCAGCTTATTGCGTTATCACCACCTGCAGCCCAGTTACTAAGCGCAATTTGGTTTATATTAATGCCTGCAACAGCAGAGTATAGCCACATATTATCGGTAGAATCAGTCTGGGGAAAAAGAAAACTTGTAAATAAAAGTGAGAGAGCAAGTAATAGTTTTTTCATGTTTGACCTCATATTAATTTTTTACAGCTCTTGAGATGAAATCCGGGATACCTTAGAATAAATTTTATATTAAATTAGATTCGCCCTTGCAACATTGATACAAAACTTGTGTTTAATATTGTCCGATTTTTAGAAAAAGTCAAATATTATCTTTCTCCCTGTGCTAAATATTTTTTAATCCTAATTCTGATTTAGCATTATAGAATGAATCAATCTTCAGGAAATAAAGAAAAGTGAAGGGGAAAAAGAATTCACCAAGTAGGTTAAAAACAAAAAGTAGTATTTTAACTCACCCCTCTCGTATGAAACGAAAAAAATCCCCTCTCTTGTAAGAGAGGGGAAAACCTGCGATAGCAGGTTGGGGTGAGTTGTGTTAAAGACAAATTGGTGTTTTCTTTTTCTATATCGGAATTTAAGTTTTTAATGAGAAAAATATTTTTAAAAGAAATTCGTATTTAATTTCTCACGGAAATTTCTTAATATATCAGCCACTTATGAAATTACTATTCAAACCGGGCGTACAAAAATTTTTCATCAATTCCACAGGAGGATTTAATGGGTTGGTTTACTCAGGCAATTAACTCATCTCTTGGTAAAAAATATTTAATGGCTTTGTCCGGAATATTTTTACTTATCTACCTTGTAATTCATTTATTCGGAAACAGCTTTCTTTATGTTGGCCGGGATGCTTTTAATCTTTATGTTGAGACGTTAACCGAATCAGCATTCCACTATATTATTATGGTTATCGAGGTTGTTCTTTTCCTCGGCTTCATCCTTCATATTTATGAGGGAATCAGACTTACTTTAGGAAACCTAATTGCAAGACCTGTTCGTTATGCGGTTAAGCCCCAGCAGCCGCAAAGTGAATTATCGTCAAGAACTATGTGGATATCTGCAAGCATAATTTTCATATTTCTTGTAATTCACCTAAGGAATTTCTGGTATGTTTATAAATTCGGAGAGCCTCAACCGGGTGTAACAATGTATGATATGGTCATAGCAGTCTTCCAGGATCCGGTTTATTCATTATTGTACCTGTTGTGCATGTTGTTGCTAGGATTTCATCTCTGGCACGGCTTCCAAAGCTCTTTTCAAAGTTTAGGATTAAACCATAAAAAATATACACCTTTAATTAAGTTCCTTGGAAGATTGTATGCCGTAATTATAACTATTGGCTTTGCATCTTTCCCTTTATACTTTTATTTCATGGGAGGTAAATAATGGTAAAGTTAAATGCTAAAATACCGCAGGGTAACCTCCAGGAAAAATGGAGTAATCATAAGTTCAATGTAAAACTGGTTAACCCGGCTAATAAAAGAAAGTATGAAATTATTGTTGTTGGAACCGGTTTAGCCGGCGCTTCGGCAGCAGCTTCACTTGCAGAGCTTGGTTACAATGTAACAGTACTTACATTTCACGATAGCCCGCGCCGCGCTCATAGTATTGCTGCTCAGGGTGGAATTAATGCAGCAAAAAATTATCCTAACGATAATGATAGCGTCTACAGATTATTTTATGACACATTAAAAGGCGGAGATTACCGCGCACGCGAAGCTAATGTTTATCGTCTTGCTGAAGTAAGTAATAGTATTATTGATCAATGCGTTGCGCAGGGCGTTCCTTTTGCACGTGAGTACAGCGGGTACTTAGATAACAGATCATTCGGTGGTGCTCAGGTTTCAAGAACATTTTATGCAAGAGGTCAAACGGGTCAGCAGTTGCTGCTTGGTGCTTACAGCGCTTTAAGCAGGCAGGTTGGTCTGGGTAACGTAAAGATGTTCACAAGAAGAGAAATGCTTGGATTAGTAATAGTTGATGGTATGGCAAGAGGTGTTGTTGCAAGAAATTTAGTAACGGGAGAATTAGAGAAATATTCTGCTCATGCAGTTTGTCTTGCAACCGGCGGATATTCAAGAGTATTCTTCTTGTCTACAAATGCTATGAATTGTAATGCAACCGCAATATGGCGGGCGCATAAAAAAGGCGCAGCGTTTGCAAATCCCTGTTATACACAAATTCATCCTACCTGTTTACCATTGCATGGTGAGCAGCAATCCAAGTTAACATTGATGAGCGAAAGTTTAAGAAATGATGGAAGAGTCTGGGTGCCTAAAAAGGCAGGAGATAAACGACCGGTTAACCAGATTCCGGAAGATGAAAGAGATTATTACCTTGAAAGAAAATATCCTTCGTACGGTAATCTTGCACCAAGAGATATTTCATCAAGAAGCGCTAAAGAAGCATGCGATGCCGGTTTAGGAGTTGGAGAGTCCGGTCAGGCAGTCTATCTTGATTTTGCCGATTCGCTTAAACGCTTTGGCAAAAAGGTTATTGAAGAAAAATACGGCAACCTTTTCCAGATGTATGAAATGATTATGGCCGAGAATCCTTATGAAGTGCCGATGAGAATTTATCCTGCACCACATTATACAATGGGTGGCTTGTGGGTAGATTATAATTTGATGAGCACAATTCCCGGACTTTATATTTTAGGTGAAGCGAACTTCTCTGATCACGGTGCAAACAGGCTTGGTGCAAGCGCTCTTATGCAGGGCCTTGCCGATGGTTACTTTGTTATTCCGTACACCATAAGTGATTATCTTGCCACAACAAAATTCTCACAGGTTAAAACAGATCATCCTTCATTTGAAGAAGAATTAAAATATCAGAATGATATAATTAAAAAACTTCTTTCAGTTAAAGGAAAAAGAACTACAGATGATTTGCATAGAGAACTTGGAAAGATTACCTGGAATAAAGTTGGTATGGCAAGAAATGAAAAAGGTCTTAAAGAAGCTATAAGTGAAATAAAAAATCTAAGGGAAGAATTCTGGCGCAATGTTAACGTGCCCGGATCTGCGGAAGATTTAAACCAGGCGCTTGAACGTGCTAACAGGGTTGTTGATTTTATGGAATTGGCAGAGCTGCTTGCTTTGGATGCTTTACACAGAAATGAATCCTGCGGTGGACACTTCAGGGAAGAATACCAGTACGAAGACGGCGAAGCAAAACGCGATGACGAAAATTATGCTTACGTTGCAGCCTGGGAATTTAATGATGTTGGCAACTGGACTTTGAACAAAGAACCTCTCGATTTTGAAGAACAGCCTCTTCGCCGCG
>QZKB01000090.1 GCA_003599415.1 Ignavibacteriales bacterium
AATCCCGGCTTTGTCGGGATTTTTTATTTTATTAATGTTATCTTTTGAACAAACTTCAAAGAATACTGAAATGTTCGAACGGGAAATTAAATTTATTTACGACTTCAGCCTGAACCAGGTAAGACGGCTTGGTTCTTCCTTTACATTAAAACAACTTACTACCTGCAGGTTACATCCCGCTTTGCTTAAGTATATTGAGGCTGAATTGGACTTCCTGATTTATGAAGACAGGAAGAGATTCATAGACAAGTCAAACTTTGATTATTCAGGCGAAAACATTCTTAAACACTTTGAAGCCATTGCTAAAGAAATTAAAACTGAAAAACGCCTGACGCTGGAATATATAAGTCAGCTTTTACTTCATGCAATTTCATTTAATATAAATTATCTTGCACAGCCCAAATGGGCGCTGTCAAAACTTATCTTTCCAAATGAAGAAACTCTGAATGTTATCGAAGTAAAACAGATTCTTAATTACCTGTACTTTTATCCCCATATTAAACAGGTAACTGAAAAGTACTTCGTTAAAAAGCAGCTTGTAATTATTTCAAAGACAGAATTTGAAGAATTAGTTGAAAAGGTGCAGAACCAGACTTTTTCTTTATACTCGAAAAGTGTTTTCGAAAAAGTGCTTCAGTCGATGGCCGAATTCTATAATATCGGCAGCAGTGTAAAGACAAAAGTACCGTTAACCGCTGTTGAATTGTTTGTTAAAGAAAATAATATCAAAGCATTGGTTGATCGTTTTGAAGATGCTTTCGGTTCTGAATTAAAATTGAATATCGAGATAACTGAACTGCAGGGAATTTTATTCTCGCCTGTACCAGTGAAGAGAAAACCGTATATGGACAGGATAGTTAAAAAGGAACAGCCTGATAGTTTATTCAAGGCTGAACAGCAGGAAAAAACTGAGCCGGTCGTTAAAGAATCCGAACCCATAAAAGATGAAATCCATTTACAGGAAGTTGCGCAGGCAGAACAAGTTAAACCGGAAACTGAAGAGGAGATTGAACAGGATAAATCTTTGGAAGAAGTTCTGACTGATAATATTCAAACGGAGAGTCTTCTTGAGGAATTAATTGAAGAATCCGGTGAAGAAGCAGAAACCACTGAAGCTGAACAAAAAATTGAAGCAGAAGAAATAGATGATACAGAAGGAAAAATTGAAGCAGAAGAATTAGTTGAAGCAGAAGGAAAAGTTGAAGCAGAAGAAAAAGTTGCAGAAGAAATAACTATACCTGAAGAAGCTAAAGTCGAAGAAGAATTAAAAGAAGAAATAGCAACTGAATCGGTTGAAGAAAAGGAACCTGAAAATATTGATATGCCGGAACAGCCGGTTAACCAGGTTTTAGATGTTGAAAATAAAGATATTATCGAAGAACAGTTGGTAACTGAGAATGTTAAATTAACCCCGGAAGCTGTGGATAAAACCGAAGATACATTCGAATTAATTTTGGATGAAAATGATGAGAAGGCAAATGCTGTAGATGAAATTAATAAGCCGGTTCTTTTGGAAGAAAAAGAAGGAGATTCGTTGCTTATAGATTCCGTAAGCGAAGAAGTTGCTGCCGTTGAAAATATCACGCCTGAAACTTTATTGCAGGAAGATTCGGAAGTTATTGAAGAGAGTATTGCCAATGCTGATAAGGATATTCCAAAGGATGATTCTTCAATTCAAATTGAACAGGAAACAGAGAAGAGCATAAAAAAACCGGATGAGCCGGAAGATTTGACAGAGGATGAAATAATCGATGATAAGGATATTCCGATTGGCGATATTAATTTTTTTGGTCCATCGGAAAAACAAGCTGGCCTTTTTAAAGATGATACAAAAAAAATAAAAAACGAAAATATTATTACTGAGTTTGAAGAGACAGGTAATGTTGAATCTGAAAATACGGAGTTTGAATTTATTCAGGAACAACCGGAAGCGGATCTGAAGCCGGAAGAAACATTTACCATTACAAGCGACAAAACAAGTGAAGAACAAGTTGCAGAGGAAAAAGAAGAACCGGCATCGTCAGCTTTAGAATCAATTGAAAAAGAAATTGCAGGATTGGATTTTGAAACCGAATATGACGAAGACGATTTCCTTGTTATTGCAGAAGAAAGTTCTTTAAATGGTTCTTCGGTTACAGTTGAAGAAAAAAATATTTTACACGAAGATGAAATTATAAATCCTGAACCGGATGAAAAAAGTTTGTTGGATAAGAAAGATTTTATTCCGTTTGTTCACGATGAAGAGAATTTGCTACATAAAGAAGAAATGCCGGAAGAAGATGAAAAGCAAACTCATCAGGATGAAATAGTTAGTGCAGAACCGGAATCAACAGATGATAAGCAAATCCATAATTTAATTGATGAAGAACTTGCAGCATCACCTGAACCTGAAAACGATCCTGAAGAACACGAAGAATTTATTTGGGAAGATATAAAAGAACTGGAAAAGTTCGACGAGGAAAGTCTTGATCTTTTGGAGACTAACCTTGATGAAAAAAATGATGAGGCTGAATTACCGCTTGTAGATTCTGCTATTGATGACGAAACAAATTATCCTGAAACCGGAGAATACTTAGATGTAGAAGAATCAACTACTGAAAACCCTGCGGATAAGGAAAAGGAAATAATAAAAATTGATGCTTCAGAAAAACTTTCGTTAGAAAATTTAAAACCGAAAATAAAGCGTGCAGATTTAGCTGATTTATTTAAAGGCAGAGATGCCGAGAAGATTATCTTAAATATCTTTGATGAAGATACACAGGATTTCCTGCAAACCTGCGAAACCATTGCCGAATGTAAAAATCCTGAAGAAGCGTTGGGAGTGCTGGATTCTTTGTTCAGGACAAACCGTATCAAACCAACATCCAAAGAAGCGGTTCTATTTAAAAAAATTGTTGAAAAATATTTTGATGAAAAATAATGTTTATAGACTACACTAAAATTTATGTTAAAGCCGGTAACGGCGGGGCAGGGCAGGTAGCTTTCAGACGGGAAAAATATGTGCCCAAAGGCGGTCCGGCAGGCGGAGATGGTGGCAACGGTGGCAATGTAATTATTGAAGCTCACCATAATTTACATACACTTTTGGATTTCAGATACAAAAGAAACTATACTGCGGAAGACGGACAAAAGGGAGGCAGTTCACTTAAAGATGGTAAGAGCGGCAATCACCTTATAATTAAAGTGCCGGTTGGAACAATCATTAAAGATGCCGGTACCGACGAGGTGCTTTTTGATCTTGATACTGACGGAAAAAAATTTGTTGTATGCAAAGGCGGCAAAGGCGGCAGGGGAAACAGTAAGTTTGCAACGCCAACTTTGCAGGCTCCAAGATTTGCAGAACCCGGAACTCCCGGTGAAGAAAAAGAGATTGTACTTGAATTAAAACTTATTGCCGATATTGGTCTTGTCGGTTTTCCTAATGCCGGTAAGTCAACTTTGATTTCATCAATTTCTGAAGCCAGACCAAAGATTGCAGATTATCCTTTTACAACACTGGAACCAAATCTTGGAATTGTTAAGTACAAAGATTTTGCCGGATTTGTTATAGCCGATATCCCGGGCATTATAGAAGGTGCGCATCATGGTAAAGGACTTGGATTAAAATTTCTTAAGCACATAGAACGTACAAGGATCTTACTGATAATGATCGATGTCTCTTCTGAAGACTACCAGAAGGATTACGATACTCTTCTTAATGAACTTGAAAGTTACAGCAGTGAACTTGCAAAAAAGAAAAAGATTGTCACATTAACAAAAGCTGACCTGGTTGATGAAGATGAATTGAAGAAAATTAAAAAGACAAAACTGAAACACTATAAAGATAAATTGTTCGTTATCTCAGCAGTCTCCCAATTCGGTTTAAGTGAATTGCTGGATTATTTATGGGAGCAGATTTCTAATTGAAAACATCCGGGTTTATTCTAAGATTCGTGTTACTGTTTGTTTTATTAATTTGTGTCTCGCTTGCTGCTTTACTTATCGGTTCAGTAAAGGTTTCATTTTCAGACCTGATGAATCTAATCTTGTTCAACCAGTCAACGGATTTAATTAAGCAGGTAATATTCCAGGTAAGGTTACCGCGGATTTTACTTTCAGTTGCTGTTGGC
Organism: Ignavibacteriales bacterium; assembly: GCA_003599415.1. Lineage (GTDB taxonomy): Bacteria > Bacteroidota > Ignavibacteria > Ignavibacteriales > SURF-24 > SURF-24. The sequence continues at coordinate 4,110 of QZKB01000090.1, forward strand.
GGAGGATTAGCTGTTACTGGCGGCGTGTTCCAGGCAATATTAATGAATCCGCTTGCAGAGCCATATATATTGGGCATTTCAAGCGGTGCCTCTTTTGGTGCAGTCCTTTCATTCGTCATTGGTCTTGGATTCTGGGGTTCGCAGGCATTTTCATTTTTTGGAGCTCTTGCCGTTATTTTTCTCGTATTTTTATTCGGCAAACGTTTTGGTGAACTTGAACCTAATGTTCTAATACTTTCAGGTGTAATGGTTGGGGCTTTTTTCTCGGCAGTTATTTTAATTCTTGTTACGATGTTAAATGACACTTTAAGAACGGCAGTTTTTTGGCTGATGGGAAATCTTTCAATTGCGGATTCCTCGGTAGTATATTATGTGTTGCCGATATCGGTTGTTATCTCTGCGTTATTATGTTTTAACGGGCAGAAATATAATGTGCTGTCATTAGGAAATTCAACGGCACAGCAGTTAGGTATAAACACGGTTTACTTAAAAAGATTTACTTACCTTGCAGCCAGCCTGCTTATTGGTGTCCTGGTTTCAGTAACAGGAATTATCGGTTTTGTTGGCTTGCTTATTCCTCATTTATGCAGATTACTTTTTGGTTCGGATAACAGGATTGTTCTGCCCGCTTCGTTTTTTATTGGCGGAGCATACCTTGTTTTTGCAGATACAATTGCACGAACAATTATTTCACCGGCAGAAATTCCTGTTGGAGCAATTACCGCATCCATCGGCGCTCCAATTTTTATTTACCTGTTAAAACTTAGATACAGGTAGAATTCAAACTGGATGCTGATTCTCAATAAGAATTGGTTATTGGTAATTGGAAATTGTAGAATAGATAAAGTAATTATACTTCTGAAAAGAAACAGGGAAAAGGTGAAGCGGGGAATCGGAGAAGCGGTGATGAAACTCTGTGGTTCTCCGTCGTGCACTGTGGTTCTCTGTGTAACGACTTAGAGGTGAGACTGGATGCTTGATACTTGATTCTGGATTCTTGATCCTTGATGCTGGATAAATAGGAAAATAAAAATATGTATTATCGTCGAATAATTATTCTTGCCATATTAGATTCATTCAATGGAGAATTGGATAGACTAAAACTCCAGGCTCTTCTGTTTCTTTTCGTTCAACAAAGCAAAGAAAAAATTTATTCGTTTGTTCCTTCTGAATCCGGCTGCCATTCTTTTCATGCTGAAGCTGATTTATCCACAATGCAAAAATATAAACAGGTGAAGGCAGAAAAAGATATTATTAAGAAAACAGATAAGGTTAATTATCCGGATGAAATAGATAAAACTGATAAAGAAATTATTAGCGGACTTGCAAAAAAATATAAGAAAGCTTCGTACGAAAAACCCACAAGAGAAATTTTTTTAGGTGAACCTTACTATGCAATCAATTGTAACTTTGCCGGTAAGATATTAGAGGAAGATGAACTGTTGAAAGTAAGTCAGGCAAAACCTGTATCTGTTGAAAATGCGTTATTCACAATCGGTTATGAAGGGCTTTCACCGGAGGAATATTTAAACAGGTTAATAAGGAATGATATTAAAGTCTTGTGCGATGTCCGGCGTAACCCGCTAAGTATGAAATATGGTTTTTCTAAAAAACAGTTGGCGGGTTTTTGCGAAGCATTGAATATTAAATACATTCATTTCCCAAAACTTGGAGTGGAATCATCTAAAAGAAAAGAATTGAAATCCCAAAAAGATTATGATGAGGTGTTTGCAGAGTACAGGCAAAGTACTCTCAAAGAAAATATTTCAGATCAACAAAAAATAATTGGGTTGATTAAGAATGAACTGAGAGTAGCAATAACATGTTTTGAAGCGGATGTTAATCATTGCCACAGAAATCATCTTGCCTCTTCACTTGAAAAATTTAATGAATGGAAGTACAGGATTATCCATATTTAAATCGAAGTTAAAAAGTAAACTTTAAAATTCATTTTGCATTTTCTACAGCCATCAGTTGCCATTCATTCTTTATTAAATATTAAATTCAAAAAGTTGATGTTAAAAAGAATCCTTCATATTTTCGTTTTGAAAAAATAAATCCGATGTAGAGAAAAATCTTTTTCTCTTTACTGTTTAAATCATTAATGCGAATAAAACCATGGCAGACATTTCTATAAACTTTGCGGGAATAAAATCACCAAATCCATTCTGGCTTGCATCAGGGCCGCCATCAAATACAGGTTACCAGGTAATGAAAGCATTCGATTGCGGATGGGGCGGCGCAGTCTGGAAAACTATGGGCATACCAACAGTTAACGTATCCAGCCGTTATGGCGTTGTGAACTATCGTAAAATACGCATGGTTGGATTAAATAATATTGAGCTGATTTCTGACCGTCGTCTGACTGATAACCTTAAAGAAATTGAAGAGGTGAAAAAATATTTCCCTGACCGGGCTGTTGTAGCATCAATAATGGTTCAGACACGCCAAGAATGGCACCGGATTGTTAAAGATGTTGAAAATGCCGGGGCTGATGGAATTGAATTAAATTTTAGTTGCCCTCATGGTATGAGTGAAAGAGGTATGGGCTCCTCTGTTGGCCAGGAACCGAAATTAGTTGAGTTGCTTACAGGCTGGGTTATGGAAGTTGCTAAAATTCCTGTCATTGTTAAACTAACTCCAAATATTTCTGATATTACTGAACCGGCACAAGCAGCTAAAAGAGGCGGAGCTAACGCAATTGCTCTTATAAATACAATCCAGAGTATTGTTGGAGTTGATATTGATAATTTTGTGCCTTACCCATTGGTTGGTTCCATGAGCACTAATGGCGGGTACTCTGGTCCGGCAATAAAACCGATTGCTTTAAATATGGTGAAGAATTGTGCGCTCGATAAAGATGTTGCATTACCTATTTCCGGTATAGGTGGAATTGAAACATGGAGGGACTCAGTTGAATTCATGTTATTGGGTGCAGGCTCTGTACAGATTTGTACTGCCGTTATGCATTATGGATTTGGAATTATAAAAAGATTGATTCTTGGGTTGGAAGATTATCTGGATGAAAAAGGATTTGAAAGTGTAAATGAAATTGTTGGTAAAGCTTTACCAAACGTTACTAACTGGGAAAATCTTAATCTTAATTACAAGGTTACCGCTAAGATTGATAAAACAAAATGTACCGGCTGTAAATTATGTTATACTGCATGCGAAGACGGAGCATACCAGGCAATTGCACTTCCGGAAAATCCTGGCGATAAATATCCAATTATACTTGAAGAGAATTGTGTTGGTTGTAATTTGTGCTCATTGGTTTGCCCCGTTGATAAGTGCATTATTATGGAAAGAAAAGATGATAATAATGTTGTTGAATCATGGAAAGAGAGAAGTGAAGCCGGCAATGTTCCTTCATCATTTGATGATAAGTTAGCAGGAGGATTTTCACACCCGGTTCCTGATCCGCTTAAAGCATTAAAGTCCGGTGAGAAATAATTTTTAGTGTAGTTACTAATGAATATGAGCGGACTGCCGATCAGAATTCAATTAGAAATCTTTAATAGATGAATTATAGATTTAATTCATATTGAGGGAGAAAAATGGCAAGACGAATTATAGGTATTCACGATAAACTACCTGTCATAGAAAGCATACCTCTAAGCTTTCAACATCTTACAGCAATGTTCGGCGCTACTGTGCTGGTTCCAATTCTATTGGGAGTAGATCCCGCAATTGCACTGCTGATGAATGGGATTGGTACTTTAATATACAGTTGGATCACCAAAAGCGGCATCCCGGCATATCTCGGTTCAAGTTTTGCTTTTATATCACCCACATTATTAATTATTGGTACTTACGGAAGCTTTAGCCAAGCGCAATCAGGATATATCTTTTTCGGTTTATTTTTTGTTTTTATTTCATTTGTAGTAAAGCGATGGGGAATTAGCTGGATTGACATTATCATGCCGCCGGCAGTAATGGGCGCTGTTGTTGCTATTATTGGTCTTGAATTAGCGCCTGTTGCAGCTCAGCAGTCAGGTCTTTCTCCTTTACCAACAGCAGTTGGAAAAATTGTTGAACCATTTGTTATAGACGGTAACATTATTTTTGTATCACTGTTTACTTTGGGAGTGGGAATTATTGGTTCGGTTATGTTCCGGGGTTTTTTACAGGTTATTCCCATTTTAACTGCCATTGTTTCCGGTTATCTTCTTTCACTTTTTATGGGTATGGTTGATACGACTGTAATTAGTAATGCAGCATGGTTTGCATTACCGGATTTTCATGCTCCTGTTTTTGATACCAACGCAATTATAATTATTGCGCCTGCCTGCATTGTTGTACTTGCAGAACATATCAGTCACTTAATTGTAACCGGAAAAATCACCAATACGGATTTGATGAAAGAACCCGGATTGCATCGCTCATTACTTGGTGATGGGCTAAGTAATGTTCTTTCTGGTTTTACGGGTTCGCCTCCGAATACAACTTATGGCGAGAATATTGGAGTTATGGCAATCACCCGTGTTTATTCTGTTTGGATTATTCGCGGGGCGGCATTATTGGCAATAGCATTTTCCTGTATGGGAAAGGTTTCTGCCGCTATCTCTACAATTCCTCAACCTGTTATGGGAGGAATTACTTTATTACTATACGGAGTTATTGCAATACAAGGCTTCAGAATGTTTGTTGAGCAAAAAGTTGATTTCAGTAAAAACCGGAATATGGTACTTGGTGCAATAACATTTGTACTTGGTATCAGCGGGGCGAGTGTTAACATCAGCTCAGTCCAATTAAAGGGAATGGCATTAGCTGCCATCGGTGGAGTTGTACTATCATTACTCTTCTGGTTATTCGCCAAAGCAGGATTGATGAATGAGGAAGTATAAAAGAACTAATAGTTGATTTACACTCTTTCTTCTATCAATGGATGATTACATTTTTGTATTTAAGGAAATGTAAGGAGGTAATAGCTGTCTATTTTATAGTGCGGTACTTGTACATTAATGAAGACACATACATTTAATTTTATATCCTACAATTGATAAAACTGCGGCCTGGTTTTTGGTAATTGGTTTGACGGAATTATACTAAAAGTAAAATAAACATAAAGTGGATTTTCCTAAAGTCTGATTCCTTGTCTTGATAGGTTTAAGAATATAGGTCATCTAAAAATGTTGTGAAGGTTCACAGGATTATTCCTATGGGGGAATATCCTTTTAAATAATTATTTCTGTAATTCCTGAATTTAATAAAAGGAGTATGTTATGAAGCTTTCATTTTTACTTTTCACACTTCTTCTCGCTTTATCATTAAACTTACAAGCTCAGAACTACGGTTTGGGTAATACAGATCCTTCCGTTTTTTCTAAGTATAAACTTCCTGAGACTAATCTAAAATCTATCTTTTTCAACACACAACTAAATTACAGAACACAAAAAGGTGATTACAACAATGTAACTTCCTATTCTACTTCTTCCGGCTCAAGCATTTACAAAAGATTTACTTCAAGCCTAAGCCCAACTATTTATATGTTGATGGAAAACGATGACAGGGTTTTAAATCTTTCAACTAATATCAGTGGTGGTTATTCAAATTATTATAACAAAAGCCACAGCACTAGTATAATTCCAAACAACAATCCGTTTTTTAATTATAATTATTCAAAACAGGTTACATTCGATTTGAATATGGACGTAATAGGTAATTACAGAAATTATTTTACTTCGGGTGATTTGTTTTATTCAGTTGGAACCGACCTGAATGCAAGAATAACTGATACAAAAATTGATGACCGCCAGGGGAAAACTTTTAACGGAACGAAAACCCAGGATTATTATTTTACTATGGGAATTGGCTGGGGAAGATTAAGAAACGTTACTCCGGTCGTATCTGCAATCCGTTTCCAGGAAAGACTTAAACAAATTAACCTGTTAAATAATGATCTGAACACAAATACAATTGAATCGCTTGCTGAACAGTTTTCAAGGCAGAGTTATTATTCACGGGTATATAACAGAGATGCAAAATACTTCTGGCAGGATATTGAAAAAACACTTTACGAAAATGGTGTTTCTCTTTCCGGCTTGAATATGTATGGAAGCAATTATTTAATGGAATCACTTAACGAAATAAGATTTTCAAGGTATGAAGGAATTATTGGCGGAGTGAACTTACAATTAAACTATGAAAATAATTTCAATTCTGAGTTTTCAAGAATTAGTGAACAATTTTTTGGATTAGCTAATGCATTCGCTGAATATAGTCATCAAATGAACCTCAACTCTCAGCTAAGAAGCAGACTTTCATTAAGCGGCGGGCCGAGTATTACAAAGAATTCTGAGGTAAAACAAAAATATTTGCTTGAAGCATTTGTAGGTTACTATTATGAATTAACGGATAGAATTGTTACCTCAGCTACAGATAACTTAAGTCTGTCATTCAAAAACCATGCTCGTCAGGATAAAAGTTTAAGCAATACTATTAACTTAAATGTAAACTATTTTATTGAAGATCATTTATCATTAACTGCTTCATATAGTTTTTATTATAATGAAGGAAAATATTCAGAACAAAAAACTGTAAATAATGAAAACTATGTTTCTCTAGGATTAACATACTTCATCGACAGGGCATTTATTTACCTGTAACACAAAATCCTGATTAAGATTGTTCTATTCCCGGTATTTACATTTTAAAGGCTTGGGGAGGCCTTTATTTTTATTCGATTTTGAAAAAAACGGTAGGATTTTTACCTAAATGTTTGTTGTAATCTTATTTGGATTTTCCCGACTGCATCTATATATTTAAAACCCAAAATTAGTAAAAATGGCGGGGTAGCTCAGTAGGTTAGAGCAGTGGAATCATAATCCACGTGTCGGGGGTTCGAATCCCTCCCCCGCTACCAAAATTTAGGAGAATTGTAAATGTAT
>QZKB01000027.1 GCA_003599415.1 Ignavibacteriales bacterium
AATATAATCCATAAAATACTAGGCTGATTTAAATTGTCCACGAAATGAACATATAAATTTGCACCCAGTACTCCACCAATTCCACTTCCTAATACTCCATAAAGAAATGCATAACCAAGATATAATGCTTTCTTATCAGGAGGAGCGATAAGTCCAACATAACTTATATATTTAGGATGGGCAGTCATTTCTCCTAATGAAAAAATGATTATACCCGCAAGGAAAATCCATGGGTTAGGTGAAATTGCTAATATCGCCATACCAATAGTTGCAAGTCCTATTCCGGTTATCATTGTTGGTAAAGCTTTTGTATGCTTAACAATATTTGATATTACAATCTGAAGTAAAATTATCGTCCCTGCATTTATAACAGTTACATGTTCAACATCAAATTTCCAGGAAGGATTTGAGATGAATATTCCGAGAAAACCATTCACTGCATTATTTACACTAGACATATCAACATGATCTTGTAAATACCATAGAACCGTATCGAACATTTGAAAATAAAGAATCCAGAAGCCGGAATAGATGACTATCATCAGTATAAATCTGAAATCCTTTAAAACAAGAACTGCGCCTTTTAATACTTCAAAAATGCTTTTGGAACTTGCAGGTTTGGGAGGTTCTTTATATACAAACAAATTTAAGAGCAACAACCACCCAGTTCCGATTGATGCCATAATAAATATATAGTTCCAGGAAATATCTTTTAGAATCGGAACGAGAATTAAAGGAAAAATAAACGCACCTAAGTTGATCGACCAATAAAAAATACCAAAACCAAAAGTGGAATTGGATTCGTCCGTACTTCTTGCTATAGTTCCTGAGATTATTGGCTTAAAGAACCCTGCACCGGTTACCATTAATAATAAACTAAGGAAAACTAAAACATAACTTGTCATAAGACTTGTTAAAAAGTAGCCGGTACTCATTACTATAAAAGCGAACACTAAAGTTCTTTTATAACCAAACCTGTCTGCAATTGCTCCGGATAAAATCGGGAGGAAATATAACAGTGGTGTAATTGTACTTTTTATAACTCCAACACTTTCCTTTGTAAAACCTAATACACCTTCTGACGGACTGAGAATAAGATAAATGGAAAGAACAGACATAACTCCGTAATATGAGCCTCGCTCAAAGAATTCCATTATAATGACAGTCCAGAAATTTCCGGGAAATGATTTTAATATTCCTTTCTTCTGTTCCAATTATGAACTCCTCTTTTAATATTTTTTGCAAAAATGCAAAACAGAAATTCAATTACCAAGCAGAAAATGGTTTCAACAGAATTTTGTTTTTATTATTTTTGATTAAAAATGAAATAATGATTTGATTGACAAAAACGAATTTAAAACTTCAAAATATTTAGCCGGAGAAGATAGTTACAAATCTCAGGGAATTAAAAGCTATCATTCGTGGTATGCTACATTAAAATTCTTTACCTTTTTCCCAAAAATGGTCATAAAAGGCGGCAATTTAGCAAAAAAAGGTTTGTACAATAGCAGGGCATGGATAAACGCTAGCATTGATATATTTTTTGCTCTTGAAAATTCGGGTATTACTTTTGAAATAGAGGGAATGAAAAATATACAAAAAGTTAACGGACCAGTAGTTTTTATCTCAAATCATATGAGTACCCTGGAGACCGTAATTTTACCTTCAATAATTCATCCTGTAAAATATGTTACCTTTATTGTTAAACAGGAATTGCTGAAAATACCTTATTTCGGTTTGTTGCTAAAGGCAAGAAAACCAATTGTTGTAGGAAGAACTAATCCGAGAGAAGACCTTATAAACGTATTACAAACGGGAAATGAGTACCTTAAAAACGGAAAATCGGTTATTATTTTCCCGCAAAAAACCAGAAGCAATTACCTGGAATTGTCATCATTTAATACTCTTGGGGTTAAGTTGGCTAAAAAAGCTGATGTTCCGATTATTCCGGTTGCATTGGTAACGGATGCCTGGGCAAACGGAAAATTTGTTAAGGAAGTCGGTAAGATTGATCCTGAAAAAAAAGTCTATTTTTCTTTCGGAGAGCCAATTAAAGTAACTACTGCAGGTGCAATCGAGCATCAGATGGTGTTGGATTTTATAAAAGCTAAATTTATACAATGGGGAAAAAGGGACTTAATAAAAGATTAGATTTTAATGGATTTGCAATCAGTAAATAGAATTGATATTTTAACACACAATTTTTATTTATTAACCAATTTAGTCGAGAGGGGCTATGAATTTACTAAAACCTCCTAAATTATCGAAAGGTGATTTAATTGGCCTTATTTCTCCTGCTTCATCTCCTGATGATTTGACCCGCATTGAAAGAGGCGTTAAGTACCTGGAAGGATTGGGTTACAATGTTGAGATTGGTGCTAACGTTGGTCAAAATCTTGGCTATCTTGCGGGGAGCGATGAACAGCGAGTATCTGATATTCATTATATGTTCAAGAAAAAAGAGATTAAAGCTATAATGTGCATCAGAGGTGGATATGGAACACCACGGTTACTCGATAAAATTGATTATTCTCTAATTAAAAAGAATCCTAAAATTTTTATAGGTTATAGTGATATTACCGCTCTTCAATTAGCATTTTATAAAAAGGCAGGTTTGATAACATTCGCTGGTCCTATGCTTGCCGTTGACTTTTGGAACGATGTGAGCAAGTTTACAGAAGAAATGTTCTGGGCATTAATTACAAGCAATAAAAAATTTGGTAAAGTTGTTAATCCTGATAATGAAAAATTTTATATTCTGAAACCGGGAAAAGCTCAGGGTGAAATTTTGGGTGGTAACCTTTGCCTTTTAGCTTCTTTAATTGGTTCTGATTATGTCCCTTCTTTCCAGGATAAAATTATTATGCTTGAGGAAATTGGCGAAGCTCCGTACAGGATAGACAGAATGCTAAACCAGCTTAAGCTTAATGGTATTATGGATAAAGCCAAAGGATTTATTTTAGGAAGGTTTGTTGATTGCTACGAGACAGATTCATCTAAAAAATCTCTTACACTTAACGAAGTTATTGATGATTACTTTGGTAAACTAAAGAAGCCGGTAATGTATAATTTTAAACACGGGCACATTACAGATAATATAACTGTGGCATTTGGTATTAAGCATAAAATGAATACTGACAACGCTACCATTGAAATCATGGAAAGTGCAGTTCACTAATTGATTAAGATACCATCAAGCCTGGCTTTGATGGTAGTTTTATCCTGAAAAAAGAAGATGAATTAAGTACTTTTAAAAATAATTGTTGCTAAGCTAAAGTATTCTCATTTATTCCCGCATTGGAACAGACTATAATTTTCCTGCTGCTGTTTATAGCTCCAAAACATTTTTCTTTTCATTTCAATAAAATTTTGCCTTTCAATTTCTCTCATTTAAGAATCTATTGTTGAAAATTTTACATTTTCTAATGATTTTCATTTTATATCTATGGTATTATTGTTGATTATAACGATTAACGAATTTCCATATAAACAAATTGGACTGCAGAGCTTAGGTTAATAACCGGTAGAGAATTTACTAAGAAAGTAAGAAATGGAACTGGAAAGATTATTAAATAAGAAGAATCTTACTCGTGAGGAAATTATTTCTTTGCTTGAGCTTTCAGATTTTAGCCTGACGCGCAGGTTGTTTGAAAAAGCTGATGATGTAAGGAAATTATTCTGCGGGGATGAAGTTCTTCTCCATGGTCTTATTGAGATATCCAACAATTGTACACAGGAATGTTTGTATTGTGGAATTCAAAAAGACAATAAGGAATTGAGCCGCTACCGAATGACACCGGATGATATTATTGAAACTGCAAAGATGATTTCTAATCTTGGTATTCAAACTATAGAACTTCAAAGCGGATCTGATCCTGAATTTGATGCAGATAAAATTTCCTACATTATTTACAACCTTAAACGAAACCTTGATGTGACAATTACTTTAAGTCTTGGTGAAAGATCTTTTGAAGAGTATAAAACCTGGAAGTATGCCGGTGCCGATAAATATTTATTAAAACATCAAGTGGCAAACCCGGCGCTTTATTCAACATTTCATCCCAAACAAAATTTAAAAGAGCGAATAAGACATCTGGAATTTCTGAAGTCTGTCGGTTATCAGATCGGAAGTGGAAATATTGTTGGTTTGCCCGATCAGAAAATTGAAGATATTGCCGACGATATTCTATTATGTAAAAATCTTCAGGTTGAAATTGCTTCTTTCAGCCCCTTTGTTCCGTCACCTTATACGATTTACAAAGACAGGCAAGTTGGAAGCGTTGAACTTACATTAAAAACCATTGCAATAGGAAGACTTGTTCTTACTAGTTCATCGTTGTTAGCCACAACCGCATTATCAACAATAGATTCTCTTGGAAGAGAAAAGGCACTAAGAGTTGGTGCCAATGTGGTATTACCCAATTTTACTCCTCGACAGCTAAGGGATAAATACCAGGTTTTTCCTAAAGCAAAAAATATAATTGATGATCCGATTCACGGTGTTAATCAAATCCAGCAAATCTTAAGTTCACTTGGAAGAAAAGCATCTTCAATAAAAGTGAATCAATAAATCTAACTGACTTGTCTCGTACCTTCTGATTTCTTATAATTAAAAGCAAAATTTTATAAAGCATTCTGGAGCAACCATGTGTAAAAAACTTGTCCTGTTAAATACTTTTTTATTCCTGATATTTTTTATTGCAGGTTGCAGTAAATCTGAACAAAGCTATTGGGATGAAGCGGTTAATTATCAAAAAGCAGGAAAGTATAAAGAGGCGGTAGCTTCTTACAAGGCTCTTGCAGAAGAATATCCTGAAAGCAATAATGCTGTTAAGGCTTTATTTGAGGCAGCAAAAATTTACCAGGTAAAAATGATAAAAGAAGTTGAACCAAAGCAATCAATGCTGAAAGCAATAGAATTTTATAATAAGATCTATAACGACTATAATGAATCACCTGAAGCACCAAAAGCGCTATTTATGAAAGCATTTATTGAATCAAATGAACTGCAGAATTATGATGCAGCAAAACAAACATATAATCTTTTCCTAACTAAATATCCTAACAATGAAATGGCTGCATCTGCAAAGGCAGAATTAGAAACTATTGGTTTAACTCCGGAAGAAATTCTAAGTAGAAATACCCAGGTAAAGAAGTAATGCAGGAATTAGGTTTAGATTACAGGAAATATTTAAATCCTTCCACGGTCTCAAAATTAAATTCACTTGAATTAAAAGCCCGTCTTGTGGTTGAAGGTTTTATTGCCGGTTTGCATAAAAGTCCTTATCACGGTTTCAGTGTTGAATTCAGTGAGCATCGGCCTTATATGCAGGGTGACTCACTTAAAAATATTGATTGGAAAGTTTACGGTAAAACGGAAAAATTTTTTATAAAGCAGTTTGAAGAAGAAACAAATCTTATCTGTAACGTAATTGTTGACGTAAGCAAATCCATGGATTTCAGTTATGATAAGAATATTAAAAAACTTGAATACGCCAGCATTCTTGCAGCAAGCTTTATTTATTTAATGCTTAACCAGCGTGATGCAGTTGGACTTACACTTTTTTCCGATAAGCTTGAAACATATTTCCCTCCAAAATCAAACAGGGGATATCTCTCGGAATTGTTAAGAAGTTTAAGCACTACAAATGCTGCAAGTACAACACAAACTGCCAGCTGTTTAAGTGAAATAGCTGAAAGAATTAAGCGCAGGGGATTGGTAATTATAATTTCGGATTTCTTTGATGATGTTAATTCTGTATTGAAAGCCTTGAAACATTTCAGGTATAAAAAAAATGAAGTTGTTGTGTTCCAGGTGTTAGATCCTGTTGAGATAAATTTTTCTTTCGGAAGAGATGCAATCTTTAAAGATCTTGAAACAGCAGAGGAAATGACTACCCAGCCGCATCAGATTCAGAAAGCCTACAGGCAGGCAATGAAAGAATTTACCGAACATATTAAACAGGAATGCCTTAACTCAAACATTGAGTATAATCTGTTGGATACATCCACACCATTCGACAAAGCATTAATAAATTATTTCAAGAAAAGAAGCAGATTGATGTAAATACTTCTTTTTCAGAATAAAAAGGTTTGGGAGAAATATCTTTTTAATGAATAACCTATATGTAAAATCTTTGAATAAAAGGTTTCGTAATCCGTTCAGCGGATTGAGTCATCTTTTTGCTGCTATTGCATCTTTTATTGGATTATTGGTTTTAATTATTCCCAACCTGAATAATGATGTCAAACTGCTTTCACTTTTAGTTTATGGTATAAGCCTTGTGTTATTATTTTCTTTCAGCGCTGCATATCATCTTACAATTGCAGAACCTGAAAAAATACTTGCATTAAGAAAGCTTGATCATTCCGCTATATTTATTCAGATAGCCGGAACATATACTCCGCTTTGTCTTAACCTGTTTACAGGATTCTGGAAATATGGTTTGCTAACCATCATTTGGTTATTTGCTTTAATTGGAATTGTACTTAAGATGTACTTCATACATGCGCCGCGCTGGGTTTCTGCGGGCATTTATCTTGTAATGGGTTGGCTTGCACTACTTGGGTTAAGCGAAATAATTTCTGTAATGTCAAATGAAGCTTTAATCTGGCTTGCATTGGGTGGATTATTTTTTACTGTTGGAGCTGTTATCTATAGCTTCAAGCTGATGAATTTTATTCCTGATGTGTTTGGTTTTCATGAAGTGTGGCATCTGTTTGTAATACTTGGTTGTCTTAGTCATTACATACTTATTCTAAGGTTCGTTGCATTAAGTTAAAAACTTTTTAACTTCTGGTTTTAATTCTTTAAGTAGAGACTAAATTTATTGTAGCATATAATTTCTAAACTTCTTATTATTCTACCAGTGGTTTAAGTATAAAAACAAAAAACCTTTGATTGATAAAAGTCTGTTATTTTTCTGAATGTTAATCATGAGGGGAAAATGAAAAAAATTTTACAGATTGCTTTTATTGCGTTGCTTTTCTATTCTGATATTGTCTCACAGAATATCACTTTCGATAAATCTTATACTCAATTCACTAACTATAAAACGATAGGTGTTGTTCAACGGCAGGATAGTTCGTTTCTGTTTGCTTCATATATGAATGATGTTCTTAAAACAATTCAAATTGATAAACATGGTATAATAAGCGGTGAATCTGAAGTCCCATTTAAAATCCCTTATATCAACTTAGCTAATAAGAATCCGCTTTGTATTAATTCTGATAAAGGATTTACTGTTGTATCTTCAATTCAAAACGGTGACGATATAAATTCAAATGTCGATATAGTTCTATCAAAGTTTAATAATGAAAATAATCTTGTCTGGCAGAAAACTTTCGGAGATACTCTTATCGATGATTACGGAATGATGGTTACTCAGACTGACGATAATGGATTTATTTTGCTTGCCGGTCGGTATAACTCATTAACCTACTTTCACAATGTTTATCTTATTAGAACTGATGAGAATGGAACTGTTTTATGGAAAAGAAATTTTGAAAAACCTGCTGTTGGATCGAGATCTGCATTCAGTTTGATAAGATTAAACAACGGAGATTACCTTTGTTCAAAAGGAACTTATATTTATTGTTTCAATCAAATGGGCGATTCTTTATGGACAGCTAATGTTGAATACACAATAAATAATCTTTCTCCATTAAGTGGCGGAGGATTTCTATCTTGTAGTGATAAATTTATTTTTATTCTTGATGAGCAAGGAAATGTTATTAAGAAAAAGGAATTCAGCAGTAAACTTAAGGATATGGAAGAAACTGCTGATGGAAAGATTGCCTTGGTCTCCGATGGACAGAACAACAGGTATCTTCGTATACTTGATAAAGATTTTAATATTGTCCAGGAAAAATCCCTTGGTTATTCTTTCTTTGCTCAGCAGGTTGATATTACTTCAGACAAAGGCCTGGTTATTTGTGGTCAGAATGGTTCAGTTACAGAATTTTCCCCGCAGATTATTAAAACCGATAGCCTTTTCCTTATTAAAAAACTGGCATTTTCAGAACTGGAGACTATTTACCAGGAAGGTAGAAGTTATTATATCACCTGGGAAAGTGAAGCTGTTGACAAAGTGGACCTTTATTATTCTACCGATAACGGAATTACCTGGCTTGAAATTATAAAAGCTCTTCCGAATGCAAATGAATATATTTGGCTTGTGCTGGCAACACCTTCATCTGAATGCCTATTAAAAATTGCTGATTCCGATTCACCTGATTTTAATTATGTAAGTAATTCCGCTTTCTCAATCCGTTATCACGATTATATGAATTATCTCTCCGTTAACCAGGTTCAGATGTGGATTACAAACGATGGAATGGGTTCATATGATCCGGTAAGAGAAGGAAGCGGATTGCTGTGGCCGGGAGGATTTTATGCTTCCATTGCTGCAGTATTTAGTGACGGACTTGTGTGGGGAGGAAATGTAAATGGAAAAATTTTAGTAAATGGTAACACACACAGGGGCGGTTTGCAACCGGGTAAAATTCTGCGGGACGGAACAGCAGATGATCCGTTGAAGGCTGAGTATGTTATCTGGAAAATAAATCAAGATTGGTTTTCTTTTCCTATTTATGAGGAAAGAGAAAAATTGCGGTATAATTTAATCAACTGGCCCGGTGAACTTGGTGCTCCTTATGAAGATGTTAATTCCGATGGACAATTTACTAAGGATATTGATAAACCTAAATTCTATGGGGATGAAACTCTCTGGTTTGTAGCTAACGATCTTGATACTGCAATTTCACATAGAGCATACGGTAGCGATCCGATTGGTCTTGAAGTCCAGGTTACTTCTTATGCTTATAACCGCACAGACATTCTTGCCGATGTTGTTTTCAAAAAGTATAACCTGATTAATAAAAGCGGCAATAATATTTATGATATGTATCTTGGCTATTGGGCAGATTGCGACTTAGGTTATGCAAATGATGATTTTATAGGATGCGATACTATTTTAAATTTGGGCTATACTTATAATTCTGATAACGATGATAATTGGGAATACGGTACTAACCCACCTACAATAGGTTATTTATTATTGCAGGGACCAACTATAAAAACCAATTCTCTTGATTCTGCTTTTTATAATGAAAGATGGATAAAAGGTTTTAAAAATCTTCAGATGACATCATTTACTCCGTTTGTTAAAAATTCTAATTTCAGGGATGCAGATCAGGGGCAGTATTCGGGTACAATTCAGTTTTATAATTACCTGCGTGGATTGGATTATAATGGTGATGCGGTAATTAATCCTTGGACAAATTCAGTCACAAAGTATGGTGTTTCCGGAGATCCTGTTGCCAAGTCAGGTTGGTTTGAAGGCGAAGTAGGCTGGCCAAATGGAACTAATACCGGGGATAGAAGGCAGATGATTAGTTCGGGTCCTTTTACACTTTCAGCAGGGGATACGCAGCAAGTTGTCATCGCTATTATAATGGCAAGAGGAGAAAGTAATCTTGAAAGTGTAAGTATTCTGAAAGACAGGAGTAAAGCCATCACCAACTTCTATTACAACGGAGTTCTAAGTGATGTAAAGGATGATATTCAATTACCCAAAGAATTTGTTCTTTACCAGAATTATCCAAATCCGTTTAATCCAACAACAACAATAAAATATTCTGTACCTGAAAAATCAAATGTACAAATAACAGTTTATGATGTTTTAGGCAGGGAAGTAACAACACTTGTAAATAAAGAGCAGTTGGCGGGGACTTATGAAGTTAAATTTTCCGCCAATGGCGGATCCGCCTCTGGCAGAGACGGAAGTAAATTATCAAGCGGAGTTTATTTTTATCAACTAAAGGTAGGAAGTTTTGAAGCGACAAGGAAGTTATTATTAGTCAAATAAGCAATTGCACTTAAAAACTAAAAATTGTAATTTGATACTGAAATATGTTCATGCTCTGATTATTATATGTGAATGACCGGTACTGTTTATAAATAAATTTATGGAGGATTTCGTGAAAAGATTTTTTCTAAGATTTCTTCTGTTATTTTTTACCATCACTTTAGTTCCAACCATAGCTCAACAGAATAAATCTATTAAATTAATTTCTCCGGTTGGCGGAGAATACTATCGCGTCTCGGACGTAGAAAAGATTGAATGGACAAGCACAAATGTTAATTCAATTGCGATTGACTATTCCATTGATGATGGAAAAACATGGTCTAACATTGTGAATTATCTGGATCCTGCTGTGGGGAACTATTATTGGTCAATTCCAGATCCAACAACTAATGAATGCAGAATAAAGGTAAGGGATTGGAGTGATCCAAGTGTCAGAGATTATAGTTCAAACAGTTTCCTCATCACTATGAAGCCTGAAATAAAAGTATGGTTTGTATGGAAGGCATTCCCATTGCCTGAATGTTATGTCGGTGAAATGACGAAAATCCATTGGAGTGTTAAAAACATTTCGAGAGTAAACATTGAATTTACCACTGATGAAGGATATTCCTGGCAGCCAATTGCGTCAAATATATCAGGAAGCAGTGAGGACTTAAATTGGCAAATTCCAAATACGCCATCTTCTCAATGTTATATTGCCGCATACGATTCCAAAAATCCTTTAATAAGAGATGTTTGGGATTATAATTTTTGGATTTATCCAACCGTTACATCAGTTGAAGATATTCTTATACATGAATTTAGGTTAGAACAAAACTTTCCTAATCCATTTAATCCAACTACCACCATAACATACTCCATTCCAGAAATATCACATGTACAATTAATAGTCTATGATGTTTTAGGGACTGAAGTATCAACATTAGTAAATGAGGTAAAGGCGACCGGGAATTACGAAGTTAAATTTTCCGCTGATGGATTATCTTCAGGAATTTATTTTTATAAATTACAAACGCAGGAAGCGCAAAGAAAGGTTTGCCGCCGATTACAATCGGGTAATCAAAAGCAGTCATCCAAGTCATTAATAATAT
>QZKB01000093.1 GCA_003599415.1 Ignavibacteriales bacterium
GTTGCATTTTTAATAACAAAACCAACTGAATCCAAAACTGAATTTCCATCGTTTTCAAAAAAACCTATCCAGTAATTACCGGGATCGTTTAATCCCGGATTGAAACTGAGACTTCCACCTGATATACCAATAGTAGCAGTCTGGGTACCATTAACATAAAACCATCTCGTTGAAAGATCAGTCCCCGGAATATTACCAGCCTTATAAATTCCAATCCAGTCTTTTGCATTGTTAGGACCGTTTTTAAAATTAACGTTAATAGCCTCACCAATTTCATATTCATATTTATTTATGGTGATGAATGACTGTCCCGAAGAAACTTTAAATGTATCTGATCCAAGCAAGGTGTATCCATTATTCTCAAAAAATCCAATCCAATAATTACCTTCCACTGATAACGTTACAGAGAATGTAACTCTTCCTTCGATAAGTGGTAAACCCGGAGTATGAGTGTTGTTGACGTAGAAATATTCCATAGGATTCTGCGGACTATCACCGGTCTTATATAATCCAATCCAGTCAGATGGATTTCCCGGTCCACCTTTAAAAATAACCGAGACAGTATCCCCGGGGTTATAATTTTCGTGCTCTGCATAAACTACAGGCTGGGCATAATTTGCTACTGAGAACAGCGCAACACATAACAACATATAATACTGTAAATGTTTTTTCATTTATTTTCCTTTCATTGTTAAATTAACGTTTAATTTATATTAGCCAAGATTCAACATGGCTTAACTGCATAAAGATTTATAGCAAAATAAATCTTCTTTGGCAGCTGATTATTGTTTAAGTAATTGAGTAAGAAAACAAATGGTTAGTACATACTCTACTTTAATAATGATAATTTATTTTTTTAAATCATGCAATTATTTCAGCCGGCAACATAACAACAACTTCACGATTGCTCTCAAAGTCGTGAAGTCCCTTATTCACCTGCAATGTTTTTCACTGCATTATTGAATATGAAAAATGGTTTTTGTATCATTTATTAAACACTAGAGAATTGAACAAAAAACAGAATCATTTCTGCAAGGGAGGAAATAAAGAATTATGAGCAAAAAAAATATCAGTAAGAAAGAGTTTTTGCCGGCACAAAGCGAGGAATTACTAAGAGCTTTAAAGGATCGCTTTGATAAAAATATGAACCGGCATAAAGGACTTGAATGGGATAAAGTATTAACAAGGCTGAATACAAATAAAGAAAAGTTATGGTCACTTAATGAAATGGAAAAATCCGGTGGTGAACCGGACGTTGTTGACTATGATAAAAAAACCGGTGAATTTATTTTTTATGATTGTTCAGAGGAAAGTCCCAAAGGACGCAGAAGTTTTTGTTATGACCGCGAAGCATTGGAATCAAGAAAGGAAAACAAACCGGCAAATAATGCTGTTGATGCGGCAGCTTCAATGGGCATTGAACTTTTAACAGAAGAAGAATACCGTGATCTTCAGAAACTCGGTAATTTCGATATGAAAACATCAAGCTGGATTAAAACTCCTGCCGATATCAGAAAACTCGGCGGCGCTGTCTTTGCAGATTTCCGGTTTGGTCATGTTTTTATTTATCATAACGGTGCAGAATCATATTATGCTGCAAGAGGTTTCCGTGGCTCGCTAAAGGTTTAAGATTTATTCAAACCATAGCGAAGCTTTACTTAATAACATTTTCAGAAAAGAAATAAACTTTAATTGATATGTGAATTATTATGGTTTGTTTAGAAATGGAAATGTAGTTTAACTTCCGGATTTCTTTGCGAATGATTGTAATGTTAATTCATCCGAAGGGAATAGGAAGATTTGGATTCCTAATATCAGGAGTAACACATCCTCAACTATTTTTTGTATTCCGATGGTTTCTCCGTCTGTTGTACTAAAGCAGCCGCAATCAATGTTTAAGCCGCGGAAAAGACTTATTGTGATTAAAACGATGAAACCAATCAAAAAGATATTTATGATAAGTGCGTTTTCTTTTAATGCTACACCAAAGATAAGCAGCAAACCGGAGACGAATTCGATCCATGGAATCAGAATTGCCATTGTGTTTATTGAGAACAGCGGGAAAATTTTATAATTGTAAATCGAATCGGCAAAACCGGACGGATCGGAAATTTTTTCAATTCCTGCATACACAAATACAAATCCAAGTACAAACCTTGAGACAAGCAGAAAATATTTATTTGCAAATAACTCTTTCATTACTCACCGGTTTCTGTTGGATAATTTGCTGCTTTCCATTCATTCCATCCTCCGAAGAAAATGAAAACTTTTTTATATCCCAATTCATAAAAATATTCTGCAAGTTTTTCACTCATCTCACAATCATCTCCGCCGCAATAAGTAATAATTGTTTTATTCTTTGGAATTGATTTCAGGACCGGGTTACTTTTATCAAAACTATACTCAGGGATATTAATAGCGCCTTTTATATGTCCGTCTGCAAAATCCCACTTGTCACGGGCATCAACAAAAAGTGCTCTGCCGGAATTATAAAGTTTAAGTGCCTGATTCAATTTTATAAATGTGGGTTTGCTTGTCTTTAACAATGTATCTGGCTTTGTTAATGATTTATCCTCAAGAGAAATTACTTTGGATTTTTCCAACTTTATTTTTGACGAATCAATTGCTTTATTAATTTCATCCGTATTTCTGGTATCTGCTTTTAATTGAACTGTTTCGTCATTTTGAAATAGAGAATCCGATGCCCAGACAATTTTTTTCTGTTCTCTTAATAAACCTATTCCTTTCGGATTAAAAAGATTATATACAATTCCGATTGCAGAACTTAAGATAAGAATTGCAGCAAAGATTCTATAGTTGATTCTCAGTTTCATTGGTGTCTAAAATAATAAAATTCATTTCCGGCGGCAAGAATTATAAACTTTTCCGGGTAAAAATATTGTTAGATTTATTTAAGCAAAAAGTTTATAATTGACTATATAATTGACGAAAATATTACAAATTTTGACTTAAGATTTTTTTAAGGTGAAGGGAGTATTTTTATGTCCTCGTTTTCTTGTCCGCACCTAAACTTCAGGACGGAACAGTGTGAAAGGTTAAATAAGATTTGCGTACCGGGCAGACCAGGTTGTGTTCTTGCCGGTAAAGTGCAGTTTGCTATTCCCGCCAAAGATAGAATAAAGGAAAAAGAAAAAGATAAACCTGCTTCAGACTTAAATAAAAACAAACATTAACTTGAAAATAGATTTTTAAAATGACGATTCTTGAAGGAATACAATTAACAACTGAATATCTTGAGAAAAAAGGAATAGATTCTGCACGTATGAATGCAGAGCTTATGCTAGCTCATATTCTAAAGTGCAAAAGACTTGATCTTTATCTCCAGTTTGATAAACCGTTGAAAGACGAAGAGGTTTCTCTGTATAGGGAATTTCTGAAACGGCGAAGTCAGTTTGAACCGCTGCAGTATATTCTTGGTACAGTTGAGTTTTATGGATTAGAATTTAAAGTGAATCGCTCTGTGTTAATTCCAAGACCGGAAACAGAAATTCTGATTGAAACAATACTTAACAATACTTCAAAGGAAGTGTCTCTTACTATTCTTGATATTGGAACAGGCAGTGGGAACATACCGATAAGTCTTGCCAGGAATTTACCTTTAGCAAAGATTACTTCAATTGATATAAGCGGAAGCGCTGTTGAACTTGCAAATGAGAATGCTGTTCTTAACGGAGTAAATGAAAATATCACTTTTGTAAATGCGGGAATTGACGAATATGCTCCTGATGAAAAATTCGATATAATTGTTTCCAACCCGCCGTATGTTTCCAAAGATGAGTATCAGAATCTTCAACCTGAGATATTAAACTATGAACCCATTGAAGCAGTGACTGATAATAATGATGGATTCTATTTCTACAATTTAATATCAGAAAAGGCTAAATCTTTTTTGAGGAGACCAGGCAGTTTGTATTTTGAACTTGGTGCTGAATTATTCCCTGAAGTAAAAAATATAATGGAAAGAAAAGGGTTTGAAAAAATCACATTTAAAAAAGATTACCTGAATATTGAAAGAGTTATTTACGGAGAATTAAATTGAGAGCACTTGTACAACGCGTTTCAGAGGGTGGAGTTTATATTGAAAAAGAAAACTACACTGCCGAAATTGGAAAAGGAATGGTTATTCTTCTCGGAATTCACACCGAGGATAATGAAGAAGATATAAATTTTGTGGCCGACAAATGCTGCAACCTGAGAGTATTTGAAGATGAAAATGAGAAGATGAATCTTTCCATAAAAGATATAAACGGTGAGGTGCTTATTATTTCTCAGTTCACTTTGTATGGTGATGCGAGGAGAGGAAACCGACCTGGTTTTACAGACGCGGCCAGACCTGAAAAAGCTGATGACTTCTATAAAAAATTTATTACACGTGTAAAAGAAAATTTGGGCGATGAGAAAGTAAAGGCAGGTATCTTCGGAGCAATGATGATGATAAAAATTATGAACGATGGTCCGGTAACAATTTTGGTGGAATCAAAATAAACTCATCCCTCGACTCCGCTCGGGATGCATAACAGGCATTACCCGGGATGTAAATTAAACACAGCTTTGGATTGGAAAATGTTTGTATTGAAAATGAAAGTAGAGCTAAAGTTGTTTTGTTCATTATTCTAAGTATTTATAAAGTGACAGTAAATTGAGAAATCCAATTTGAATATGCATTCAACTCTTTTAATATTTCTGGATGGGGTGGGGATTGGTCAACCTGATCCTTCATCAAATCCATTCTTCAAATATCATTTTAAATTTCTTAATGATATCTTCGGCAAACCACCGTCACTTAAGAATCAATATTTAAGCGCCAATGGAAATTATCTTTTTCCGACAGATCCGTTGTTGGGTGTTGAGGGTTTACCGCAAAGCGGAACAGGGCAAACATCAATATTCTGCGGAGTGAATGCACCTCAAATTGCAGGAAGACATTTCGGACCATTTCCGCATTCTACAACTATTCAAACTCTTAAAGAAAAAAATATCTTTCATGAATTCAGAAAGCGAAAACTGAAATCAACTTTTGTGAACGCTTATCCTAAAGTATTTTTTGATTATATAAAATCCGGTAAAACAAGATTAAGCACGACAACATTAAGCTGTAACTTAAGTAATATTCCTTTGCATAAAACTGAAGATGTTAGAAAAGGAAAAGCACTTACTGCAGAAATTACTGCGGAACGTTGGGTGAAAAAATTAAATTACAAACTTCCAATAATTAAACCTGAAACTGCGGCAAGAAGATTATTAAGGATTGCTTCACAAAATCATTTTACTGCTTATGAATATTTTTTAACAGACCACCTTGGCCACTGGCGCCATAAAGAAGAGATGGAACACATCTTAGATGTGCTCGACAGGTTTTTGTTTTCCCTCATGACGAACATCGATAGGAAAAAGACTACTCTTGTAATTTGTTCTGATCATGGCAACCTTGAAGATTTATCGGTTAAAATTCATACTATGAATCCTGCACTGACAATAACTGCGGGAAAATATGCTAAAGAACTTTCGGAAAGTATAAAAGATTTAACCCAGATTAAACCGGCAATAATGAAATTATATTAGAGATTGATTTTATAAAATCAGTCCGGTAATAAATTTCCAATTCAAGAAAAATCAAATGAAAGATTATCCTTTAATAAAGGTAGCAATCTTCTTTATAGCCGGAATAATTTCAGGCAGGTTAATATCTGCTTCAGTTTTACCGGATTATATGTTCTATTGCATTTTTTCATTTCTCTCTGTAATCATCTTTATAATTTATCTGCTTAATAAAAAGAAAACATCTGCTGTACAAATTATCTCATCTTTTTGTTTCGGAATAATTCTGATCTTCCTTGGAATAATTAATTATAATCTCTCTTTAAATGATGTCAAACCATTTCCATTTCAAAAATCTAAAATTGCAGACGCCAGAATGTTCGGTGAAATAAGTGAGATTGAACTTAATAGAGAATTTGAAATAAGGTTTACTGTTAATACTGATTCTATAATTGCAGGTTGCCAAAAGTTTTTTTTAAACCATAACTTTTTGTGTAGGGTAAGAGATGAAAACATGAAAAATCTAAATAGGATTTACAGCAAGTTAAGAGTTGGTAATTATATTTCGGTCGCAGGAACAATTACAAAAGGAAGAGAACAAAGAAATCCGGGCGAGTTTGATTATCAGAATTACTTAGAGCAAAAAGGAATAACCGGAATACTTACTTCATACAATGCAGAAGACCTGATTGTACTTGATTCAGCAAAAACTAACTTTGCAAATATAATCCTGTCTTTCAGAAAATCAATTGATGAAAGAATTTCAGAACTTCATACACCTGTAGCGGCTTCATTATTAAAGGGATTGATTGTTGGAGACAGGAGTGAAATAAGTGACGAAACAAAAACGGATTTTATTAATACAGGGGTGGTTCACGTTCTTGCCGTGTCAGGTTTGCACGTCGCATATATACTTTTAATATTCTTATTTGTATTCGGCAGATTCAGTTTAATAAGCAGAAACATACTGACAATAGTCGGATTGTTTGTTTTCATCTTCATTACAGGATCGACTGCTTCGGTAGTAAGGTCTGCAATTATGGGAATGGTTATCCTTGTGGCAATTATAACTAACCGGTCAGCAAATATTTATAACTCGCTTGCTTTTTCTGCAACCATAATTTTATTTTTTAATCCCGGAGATTTATTTGACCCGGGATTACAGTTGTCATTCGCAGCGGTAATATCAATTGTTGCACTTGCACCATTCTTCAAACGAAGGATTGATTCGCTTAATCTTAAAAAGAACTGGATAAGGAAATTGTTACTGTTCTGCACAGTTTCTCTTGCCGCACAAATTGGTACAATTCCTTTCACATTAATTTATTTCAGAAAACTTTCACTTATTTCTCTTTTGGCGAATATTGTCGTTATTCCTTTTACCGGTGCGATGATAAGCTTGGGAATACTGACCTTATTTCTCAGCGTTATCTGGTTCAAAGGAGCTTTAATATTTGCGGCAGTAAATAACCTTTCAACTTATCTGCTGTATGAAATCAATCACCGGTTAAGTGCTTTCAGTTTCTCTCATTTATCAATCACGCAATTTTCATTATTGGATGCATTTATTTTCTATTCAATTATTTTATTGTTCTTTTTTTACTATGAACGTTTTCAAAGTATCAAACCTAAAATAATTTTATTTATTCTGTCCTCTGTGCTCATAATATTTTTAACTTCATTAGATGATAAGAATTGGCTTACGGAAAACAAGCTTTCAATTTGTGCGATAGATATCGGTCAGGGTGATTCATTCTTAATTAAATTCCCTAACGGGCAAACAGCCTTAATTGATGCTGGTGAAGCAACGTGGTATTTTGATAACGGTAAAAGAATTATTATCCCGCTTTTGCAATTTATGGATATTAATAAAATTGATGCGGCTTTTATTTCTCATATGGATACCGATCACTATTCCGGATTTGTTTCCTTGATACAAAATGGATTAATCAGAAAAATATTCAAACCAACATTATCTGCTGAAAATGGTGCGGACAAAAGGTTTGAAGAATTCTTAAAGGAGAATAAAATTCCGTTCGAATATTATAAAAAGGAAAAACTGCAAATTGGTAATTGTAGTTTATATATTCTGAATGACGAAGCAGCAGACAGTAATAGCTCCATCAGCATGAACGATAGAAGTGGTGTGATGAAACTTGTATACGGCAATACAAGTTTTCTTTTTACCGGCGACGCAGGAATTAAAAGAGAAAAATTATTAATGGAGGATTATCCAAACTTCATTCATTCAAATGTACTTAAGCTTGCACATCATGGAAGTAAAACCAGTTCATCCGAAAAGTTTATTAAAGCTGTCAATCCTGATTATGCTATAATAAGTGCAGGACAAAACAATAAATTTAATCACCCTTCACCAATCATTCTGGAAAGATTAAATTCTGCTTCTATTAAACAGCTCAGAACGGATATTTCAGGTTTCATCTTGATGCAAAGTGATGGCAATTCAATAAAAATTCTTGAATGGCGGGAATAAAAATCTCTTAACTTTTACAGTTAAAAATTTGATTTGGATTGATTATCTTTGCGGCAAACATATTCCGGTTAACCGGATTTACAATTTAATTCTTCGGAGATTCTATGGAGCAATCCACAAACAGTTCAGAACAGAATAATCTTTTCAAAGGGGTACTTAAAGAAATTACACAACCTTTTATTGATTTATTCAAAGCTTCAAGAGCGCTATGGGGTGTTAATCTATCCTACCTTCTTGAAGGAATGACTTACTTCGGAATAGTTGGTTACCTAGTAATTTATTTTAATAACTATGTAAAGCTTGATGATATTGCTGCCGGACAGATGGTTGGTATTCAAACAGCTGGAATTACATTAGCAATGTTATTCCTTGGAGCTACAGTTGACTGGGTAGGTGTAAGAAAATCTTTATTATATGCTCTTTCTTTTATGCTTGTCGGAAGAATCTTAATGACAGTCGGTCCAAATTTCGCGACTTCTACAGGAATGTGGTCTAATGCTCATTTATATGCAATGCTTGGCATCCTGGGTATTGTGTTGGGATATGGCATTTATCAGCCGGCTTGTTATGCTGCAGTAAAGCAGTTTACAAATGAAAAAACTGCTGCAATGGGATATGCTATGTTGTATGCAATTATGAATCTTGGTGGATTTCTTCCCGGTTTAATCGGACCACCAATAAGAAAAGCATTTGATTCTAACGGACAGGGTATTTTGGCTGTATTCTGGGTCTATGTAGCAATGACTGTTGCCGGAATTATTATAGTTGCTGTTTTCCTAACAAGAAAAACTGTTGAGAAAGCAATACAGGAATCCAGTAAAGAGACAAAAGAGAAAATTGAAGCTGATAAAAAAGCTGAAGAAGAGAAATCAGCCAAAGAAAAAATTATGTTCTATATAAAGAATTTTCCGATAAAAGATTTGCGTTTCATGTACTTCATTTTCATTTTAATTCCGGTTCAAACGTTGTTTGCACATAACTGGCTTACATTACCGGTTTATTTTAGCCGTGCGTTTACAGGAGTTGTACAGGACAATTTTGAATTTTTTGTAAACTTTAATCCTATTCTGATATTTATTTTAACTCCTATGGTGGCTGCATTAACTTCAAAGCGGGATACTTACAAGATGATGATTTACGGAACGTTCGTAATGGCGTCTCCCACTTTTATTCTTGCACTTGGCCCAAGTTTGCCGACAGTGTTCGCATACCTGATAATTATGACGATTGGTGAAGCGATGTGGCAGCCAAGATTTTTACAATGGGTTGCCGAAATTGCTCCTAAGGGAATGACCGGAATTTACATGGGAATCGGACAGTTTCCATGGTTCTTAACAAAAGTAGTTACAAGCTTATATTCAGGTTGGTTTTTAATGCATTATGCACCGGAGGGTTTACCTCCTGAACAAATGAATACTGAAATGATGTGGTTGATTTATGGCTTCATTGCTATTATTAGCCCAATCGGACTTTTACTTGCAAAGAGTTGGATGATAAAAGGATTCAAAGTAAAGCACGAAGGATAAAGTCCTTGTTTTACTATTAATTCTGAATTAAATTGTAGAGTAATTTAATGAGGAAATATGAAAAGCTTGTTAGAAAGGATTACCATTGATCCCGAAGTATGTCATGGTAAACCTTGTATTCGGAATATGCGATTTCCTTTGGAAGTAGTTTTAGGTCTTTTATCTTCAGGAATGACTATGGACGAGATTCTTGCTGATCATCCACAACTTGAGCGAGAAGATATATTAGCCTCCTTTGAATATGCAAACATTCTTTTAAAGACGAAATCATTTAGAATGGCATCTTAATGCGTTTTTTAATTGATGCAAATCTGCCAATTGCGCTTTGTAAATTTTTATCTAAGAAAGGTTACGAAACTTTATATGTTAGAGACTTGTCCAATGGAGATTATCTTAAAGATAAAGAAATAGCGAAACTGGCAACTAATGATGATTTTATTCTTATTACTAAAGATTCCGACTTTTTATTCAGCTATATATTACAGAACAAACCACAAAAGTTAATAAAAGTTGAAACCGGCAATATCTCGAATATTGAACTATTACGAATATTCGAAAAAGCGCTTCCTTATTTATTATCTATTCAAACGGATAAATTTTGCGTTACTTTAGATAGGAATTTTGTTTTCGAAATATAAAGTCAAAAATAACTTTTGGATAATTTTTTTTTCACCTTGATTAAGGAAACCTATTAAATACTAGTTTCGTCTTATTTATGGCTAATTTTAAAAATTATTTTATAAGGAGAGTATATGGGTCAAAAAATCTCTCGCCGCAGCTTCCTGGAAAGGAGTTCAAAAGGAATTGTAGCGGCAGCAATCATTCCACATTTCTTAAAAACCGATCTTGATAAGGCCTTCGCTATGGAGAAAAAATCCAATATGAAATTAAAAGATTATCTCAATCATTTTGGAGTTGATGAGAAACTCCTGAATGATGTTATGGCAGAAGCGTTATCAAAAGGAGGCGAATACTGCGATCTCTTCTTTGAACACACGATAGGCAATTACATTGGTCTGGAAGATAAGGCGGTCAACCGCGCTTATACTGATGTAAGCTTTGGTGTTGGTATCCGAGTTTTAAACGGTGATCAGACAGGATATTCTTTCACAGAAGAGATTACACCTAAAGCAATGAAACTTGCAGCGCAAACAGCAGCTAACATTGCAAACACTTCAAATAAAGTTAAACCCGTGGAATTAAAATTAAGGGAAACACCAAATTACAGATC
>QZKB01000079.1 GCA_003599415.1 Ignavibacteriales bacterium
TCTGTTCTGCTGCTATCTAATTCAACCAGCATTTTCTCTCTTGGCTGGGTTGATTCTTTTATCATTATTGTTTACTTCCTGTTTGTGCTTGGCATCGGATATTACCTGATGCGTTTTACAAAAACCGGCGAAGACTTTTTTATGGCAGGCAGGGAAATGACTGCATGGATTGCAGGTCTTTCATTTGTTGCGGCTAACCTTGGTTCTCTGGAATTAATGGGCTGGGCAGCGGCGGCTTATCAATATGGAATTTTAGCTACGCATTGGTATTGGATTGGAGCTATTCCCGCAATGCTGTTCCTTGGTATTGTAATGATGCCTTTCTATTATATCTCAAAAACACATTCCGTCCCCGGCTATTTGAAATTAAGATTTGGCGAAGGCGCAAGTTTGCTCTCTGCAGTATCGTTTGGATTTATGACTGTGTTTATGAGCGGTATAAATATGTACTCAATGGCTATTGTTATGAAAGTTGTTCTCGGCTGGGATATTCATTTCAGCATTTGGGTTTCATCATTAACCGTGATGGTGTATGTTGTTTTAGGCGGATTGCTTTCTGCAATTTTTAATGAGGTGCTGCAATTCATGCTAATCTGGCTTGGAGCTTTACTTATTCCTATTGTTGGTTTAATTGAAGCGGGCGGCTGGGATGGAATGGTTGCAAGAATTCAAACTAATTTTCCTGCCGGTGATTATACACATCTCTGGAGTACGATGGGATCTTTCCAGGATAATCCTATGGGAATTCACTGGACAGGAATCGTATTTGGATTAGGATTAATAATTTCATTTGCTTACTGGACAACAGATTTTCTTGTCGTTCAAAGAGTGCTTTCTGCAAAAGATTTGCGCTCTGCTAAGATGGCTCCAATTATTGGCGCAGGATTTAAAATGCTAGTTCCTTTCATTGTTATACTTCCGGGACTTTTGGGATTAGCAGTTATTCCCGGTTTGGTTGGAGAAAAAGAAGCAATTGCCACAGGCGGGCATAGTTATAATGAAGTGCTTCCATTAATGTTAGCAAGATATGCGGGACCAGGTTTGCTTGGTCTTGGTGTTACGGCTTTAATTGCAGGATTTATGTCCGGTATGGCAGGCAACGTTAGTGCATTTGCTACAGTATGGACTTATGATATTTACAAACCCATTCACCTTAGGTTAAAAAAGAGTGAAGGTACAGACGCCCATTATGTAAAAATTGGAAGATGGTGTACAATCATCGGAGTTCTTGTTAGTATTGGTACTGCTTATTTAGTTCAGCAGTTTGCAAGTATTATGGATTATGTTCAGGCATTGTTCAGCTTTTTTGTTGCCCCGTTATTTGGCACTGTAATATTTGGTATGCTTTGGAAACGCACCACGGCTGCCGGAGGATTCTGGGGTTTACTTGCCGGTATAAGTTCATCTATTGCAATGTGGGCGTGGGTTAAATTGGACCCAAGCGCATTAAAAATTATTGCACTATCTGAACATGCAAAAGATATGGCTGAAAATATGTATCGCGCTTTATGGTCATGGTTAATCTGCGTAGCGGTTACAGTTATTGTAAGCTTACTTACAAAACCAAAACCGGATTCTGAACTGGTTGGTCTGGTTAAAAGCGTTACAACAATACCTTCGGAAGGAGATTTGCCTTTCTACAAACGACCAATTGTCTGGGCATCGGTAATTTTTGTGGTGTTCTTAGTGCTTAACATAATCTTTTGGTAGGAGCATAATATGGTTAGCAGACATTCAATTTCGATATGGTTTTTTATAGGATCATTATTGCTTATTTATGGTGTGGCAATTTTAATTTCAAATATATTTGAAGCAATTTCTCCATCCCAACAGCATACTATTGTATTAAAGGAGTTAAACTTTGGTATATGGTGGGGATTGCTGCTTATTATTATTGGTGCAGTTTATTTCTATTCATTCAGACCATGGAAAAAGAAATAGTTTTTACAATAGGAGAATATCTTCCGGCCTTTTATCATTTTAAAATAGAAGGAATAACATTCAATGAAAAAAATTATATTTTACACAGTTAGTTTAATACTAGTATTTGTAATGGCTTTTTGCCAAACCAATAAGAAGGAAGAAAAAATGATTGAAAAAAAATCTTTCGGAAAATTATCAGATGGAAGCGAAGTATATATTTATACATTAATAAATACTTCCGGTGTAGAAGCTCAAATCACTAATTATGGAGCAATAGTAGTTTCGTTAAAGGTGCCAGATAGAAATGGCAAACTTGAAGATGTTGTCCTGGGATATGACAATCTTGAGGGTTATATCGCTGATAAATCTTTCTTTGGAGCAATTGTTGGAAGATATGGAAACAGAATTGCCAAGGGAAAGTTTGAGCTTGATGGTAAAAGTTATCAGCTTACAATAAATGATGGTGAAAATCATTTACATGGCGGCTTAATTGGGTTTCATAAAAAAATCTGGACTGCAGAAGAAGTTAAATCACCTGAAGGAAAGGCGTTAAAATTAACATACAAATCTGAGGACGGTGAGCAGGGTTATCCCGGAAATGTTATTCTTAGTGTAACTTATACTCTAACCGATAAAAATGAATTAGTTATTAATTATGAAGGGACAACGGATAAAATAACAATACTCAATCCCACACATCATTCTTATTTTAATTTATCAGGTAATCCACAAAGTACAATTCTAAATGAATTATTAATGATTGATGCTGACAGTACTACACCGGTTGGTCCGGGCTTAATTCCAACAGGAAAGCTGGAAAGTGTTGAGGGCTCTCCAATGGATTTCCGTACTCCAACAGCAATTGGTTTACGCATTAACGATGATTATGAACAACTTAAACTTGGGCAGGGATATGACCATAATTGGGTTCTTAATAATTATGATGGCAAATTGCGTAATGTGGTAAGCCTTTATGATTCAGCTAGCGGAAGATATATGGAAGTATTTACTGACCAACCCGGAATGCAATTCTATTCCGGCAATTTCCTTGACGGATCAATCAAAGGTAAAAACGGCGTTGTATATAATTATCGCACAGGTTTGTGTTTGGAAGCTCAGCGTTATCCAGATTCTCCAAATCAGCCGCAATTTCCTTCAGCTACATTAAAACCCGGGGAGACATATAAACAGACGACCATTTATAAATTCTCAACTAAATAGTATTTAGTTATTCCAAAAAAAGGAGAGGTCTTGATGAGCAAATATGTAATCGGACTTGATTTTGGAACCAATTCATGCCGCTCTCTTTTGGTTGACGTTAAGGATGGTAGCGAGCTTACTTCATCTGTTTTTAATTATCCTTCCGGTAAAGACGGTGTTATTGTGGATGAGACTGACCCGAATCTTGCAAGACAAAACCCTGCGGATTATTTGATTGGGATAGAGCGGACGGTTAAAGAATCTCTTGCTAAAGCAAAAAGTATAGTAAAAGATTTTGATGTTGAAGATGTAATCGGAATTGGTGTGGATACTACCGGCAGCAGCCCGATGCCTGTTGATAAAAATGGTATTCCTTTATGTTTCGATGAAAAGTATAAAGATAATCCGGCATCGTACGTATGGCTTTGGAAAGACCATACAAGCTTTGCAGAAGCCGCACTCATAACTGAAACCGCACAGAAAATTCGTCCCAACTATTTAGCTAAAATCGGTGGTGTTTATTCATCAGAATGGTTCTGGAGTAAAATCTTTCATTGTAAAAATGTTGCTCCTGAAGTTTATAATGCCGCTTATAGTTTTGTGGAAATCTGCGATTGGATTACTGCTCATCTTGTTGGTGACCTTAATCCGCTTAAAATAAAAAGAAGTGTGTGTGCAGCAGGACATAAAGCAATGTTCAACAATGAATGGAATGGTTTACCTGACAAAGAATTTTTAGATACACTTTCTCCGGGATTAGGTCAACTGCCCGAACGGTTATATTCAGAAGCATATTCATCAGAAGAACTTTTCGGTTATCTCTCAAAAAAATGGGCGGACAAACTTGGATTAACCACAAATGTTGCTGTTGCTGTCGGCGCTTTCGATGCTCATATGGGAGCTGTTGGTGCAGGTATTTCTACCGGCACACTTGTAAAGATTTTAGGTACCAGCACCTGCGATGTTATGATATGGCCATACGAGAAAAGGTTAAATGATATTCCCGGTGTATGCGGAATTGTTGATGGTTCAGTACTTAAAGGATATTATGGAATTGAAGCCGGGCAGTCTGCCGTTGGTGATATCTTCCTTTGGTTCGTGAATAATCTTGTTCCAGAAAGTTATGGTAAAACACAGGATGAGAAATTTAAGAATCTTGAAATTGCAGCATCAAAACTTTTGCCCGGTGAAACAGGTTTGCTTGCGCTTGATTGGAATAATGGCAACAGAACAATTCTTGTTGATGTTAGGTTGACCGGACTTTTAATTGGACAAACACTTCACACTCAACCTCATGAAATTTACCGTGCATTAGTTGAAGCAACCGCATTCGGTGCTTTAGCTATAATTGATAGAATTGAAGAATATGGTGTCGCGATAAATGACGTAGTTAACTGCGGTGGGCTTGCAGTTAAAAATTCATTGTTAATGCAAATCTATGCTGACATTACAAACCGCCCGATGAAAGTTTCAGGAAGCGAACAGGCTCCTGCGCTTGGCGCATCAATATTTGCTACAGTTGCTGCTGGTAAAAATGCCGGCGGTTTCACTACAATTAATGAAGCACAAAAAGCGATGACCGGAATTAGCAAAACTTATAATCCTATTCCTGAAAATCATGAGGTATATAAAAAGTTATACTCGCTTTACCATCAACTGCACGACGGTTTTGGCACTTCTGGCTGGAACGGCAATATGAGTAACGTAATGAAAGAATTGCTTACGATAAGAGATTCCGTAAGGAGAAACAAATGACACTAAGGAAATTAAAAGAAGAAGTCTTAAAAGCAAATCTTGAACTTGCTAAATCTGGCCTGGTAATATTTTCCTGGGGAAATGTAAGCGGCATTAACCGTGCAGAAGGATTAATTGCAATTAAACCAAGCGGAATTGAATATGATGTTCTTAAGATTGAAGATATGGTGGTTGTTGATTTTAATGAGAACATTGTTGAAGGAAACAAACGCCCGTCTTCTGATACTGCAACACACATTGAGCTTTACAAAAATTTTCCTGGGATCAGCGGTATAACGCATACACATAGTATTTATGCAACTGCTTTTGCGCAGGCTTGTAAAGATATTCCCTGTTTGGGTACAACACACGCTGATGCGTTTAATGGAGCAATACCTGTTACCCGTTTTCTTTCAAAGGAAGAAGTTGAAATTGATTATGAAAAAAACACAGGCAAAATTATTGTGGAGCGATTCAAGAATTTAGATCCGAATGCTATTCCTGCTGTACTTGTTGCCGGGCATGCACCATTTAGCTGGGGGCAATCAGCTGCCGATTCAGTTAAGAATAGTATTATACTTGAGCAGATTGCATTGATGGCTGTTAACTCTTTACAGATAAATTCAAAAGTTAAAAACCTGCCGGAGTACATTCTTCAAAAACATTTTTCAAGAAAGCATGGACCAAATGCTTATTATGGTCAAAAAAGAAAATAGAAAATTATAAAGGATTATTACTATGGATGAAATTAGAAATTTTGAAATCTGGTTTGTAACAGGAAGTCAGCATCTTTATGGTGAAGAAACATTAAAACAAGTGGCGGATGATTCAAAAGCTATAGTTGACGGCTTAAATAAATCCGGGAAAATTCCAGTTAAAATTATTTTCAAACCGGTACTTACAACTCCTGATGCAATTTCTAATTTGTGTCTTGAAGCGAACAACGCGAAAAATTGTATCGGGCTTATTAAATGGATGCACACTTTTTCTCCTGCGAAAATGTGGATTGCAGGTTTAAAAGTATTAAACAAACCTTTTGTTCATCTTCACACGCAGTACAACAGGGATATTCCATGGGATTCAATTGATATGGATTTCATGAATTTAAACCAGGCAGCTCACGGTGACAGAGAGTTTGGATTCATTTGTACACGAATGGGCAAGAAGAGAAAAGTAATTGTTGGCTACTGGCAGGATGAAAATGTTCAGAATAAATTAGAAGTGTGGACTCGTGTTGCAAGTGCATGGCACAATGCGCAGGGAGGCAGGATTGCCCGCATTGGTGATAATATGAGAGAAGTTGCAGTTACAGAGGGCGATAAAGTTGAAGCTCAAATCCGCTTTGGTTATTCCGTTAATGGATACGGAGTTGGCGAGGTTGTTAAATTCATTAATGAAGTTTCTGATGCTGAGATTGATAAACTGATTTCTGTTTATGAAGGTCAGTATGAAATTTCTGCCGAAGCGCGGAAAGACGGAGACAAATATCAAAACTTAAGAGGAAGCGCAAAGATAGAATTAGGTTTAAAAGCGTTTCTTGTTAATGGTGGGTTTAAAGGATTTACTACAACCTTTGAAGATTTACATGGATTAAAGCAATTACCCGGACTTGCAGTTCAGCGCCTCATGGCAGAAGGTTATGGCTTTGGTGCAGAAGGAGATTGGAAAACATCTGCTTTAGTAAGAGCAATGAAAGTAATGGCTGCCGGTTTAAAAGGCGGCACTTCATTCATGGAAGATTATACTTATCATTTTAATCCCAAAGGAATGAAAGTGCTTGGGGCACATATGCTTGAAGTGTGTGAATCAATTGCAGAAGGTAAACCAAAATTAGAGATACATCCACTTGGAATTGGCGGTAAAGAAAACCCTGCAAGATTAGTTTTTGATGTTCCTGCAGGTAACGCTTTAAACGCTTCCATAATTGATATGGGAAACCGCTTCAGATTAATTGTTAATGAAGTAGAAGTTGTTCAGCCGGACAAACCTTTACCAAAACTTCCGGTTGCAAGAGCATTATGGATTCCTAAACCAAACTTACCTATTGCTGCAGAGGCGTGGATATTGGCTGGTGGTGCGCATCATACAGGATTCAGCCAGGCAATTACCTCAGAATACATGGAAGACTTTGCTGAGATTGCAAATATCGAGTATCTGCTTATAAATGATTCAACGGAAATTTCAGGTTTCAAAAAGGAATTGAGATGGAATGAGCTTTATTATCAGTTAGGAAAGGGCATTTAATTTTATTAATCGCAAATAAATTTTTCGGAGTCATAAATGAAAAAGATAAACTCTGTTTTCTTTTTTTTGATTTTTATTGCTTCTTTATCTTTTGCACAGGTTGAAAAAACAAAAGTTGCTCTGGATTTATCCGATCCAAAATTTATAATTGATAAAAACATCTACGGACATTTTTCCGAACATCTTGGCAATTGTATTTACGGCGGATTGTGGGTTGGTAAGAATTCAAAAATTCCTAACACAAACGGTATAAGAAACGATGTTGCCTCTGCCTTGAAAAAAATTAAGGTACCTATACTTCGCTGGCCTGGCGGCTGCTTTGCGGATGAGTACCATTGGAAGGATGGAATTGGTCCTAAAGAAAAACGTCCTACAATGATAAATACCAACTGGGGCGGAGTTACAGAGGATAATAGTTTTGGAACCCATGAATTTTTAGAACTGTGCAGACAACTTGAATGCGAACCATACTTCACTGCTAACGTTGGAAGCGGTACTGTTCAGGAGCTTGCACAATGGGTTGAATATGTTAACTCGGATAATGTTAGTCCTATGACTGATTTACGTAAAGCAAACGGGCAAGAGAAATCCTGGGGTGTTACCTACTGGGCTATCGGCAACGAAAGCTGGGGATGCGGCGGTAATATGCGTCCTGAATATTATGCTGATCAATTAAAAAGATACGGAACATATGCGCGAAACTATGGAAGTTATAATCTTTACAAAATTGCATGCGGTCCGGCGGGTGATGATTATAACTGGACAGAGGTTTTGATGAGAGAAGGTGGTTCCGATTTCTCCGGACTGGCACTTCACTATTATACCTGGAAGAATAGCAAGATTGCTATCGATATAAACAAAGCAGATTGGTTTGATGTTATGAAGCAGTCTCTCAAAATGGAAGAGCTGATTGAGAAGCATTCTGCTATCATGGATAAGTATGATCCGAATAAAAGAATAGCTTTGATTGTTGATGAATGGGGAACATGGTACAAGGTTGAACCGAATACAAATCCCGGGTTTCTTTACCAGCAGAATACTTTACGTGATGCTGTTGCAGCAGCTACCAACCTGAATATTTTCAACAATCATTGCGACCGGGTTAAGATGGCAAACATTGCGCAGATTGTAAACGTGCTGCAGTCGGTAATTCTAACTAAGGATGAAAAGATGGTTTTAACTCCAACTTATCATGTATTTGATTTATACAAGGTACATCAGAACGCAACTCTGATTCCTTTAAATATTGAATCTGCAGATTATAAATTTGATGAACAGAAAATTCCTTCCGTTAATGGTTCTGCTTCAATTGATATTAACAATAATGTTCATCTGTCGCTTGTAAATATTAATCCTGATGAACCTGAAACAATTTTATGTTCAATTAAAGGATTGAAG
The DNA here is from genome assembly GCA_003599415.1 of Ignavibacteriales bacterium. Taxonomy (GTDB): domain Bacteria; phylum Bacteroidota; class Ignavibacteria; order Ignavibacteriales; family SURF-24; genus SURF-24. Next base: position 8,500 of record QZKB01000079.1, read on the forward strand.
ACGGAGAATATTACAGGTCAGATTATTACAAATAAAGAAATGAATGCTCATAACACATTTGAAAATCCTGATGTTGTTGTTCCGGTTTCATTTTCCGGTTATAAAATTGCCGAAGAAGGAATTGAAGTTGAGCTTCCGGCAAAGTCTGTAGTCGTATTAGAACTTAGGGGTGAAGTAGAAAAGAAACCAGCGTTGGAAGTTAAAGATGCAAGAACCGGGTTGAGTTATAACCTTTATAAAGGAATATGGAATCAGCTTCCCAATTTTGATTTGCTTAATGCAGAAAATTCGGGTGAAGTTGAAAATGTAATTCTGCCGAAAGAAAATCCCGGTGAAAATTTTGGCGTTTCATATAATGGCTATATTAAAATTCCTGAAGAGGGTTTATACAGGTTTTACCTGGCTTCAGATGATGGCTCGTTGTTAAGTATAGATGGCAGCACATTGATTAACAATGATGGTTTGCATGCGGTAGAAGAAGTAATGGGAACAAAATACTTAAGTGAAGGATTTCATGAAGTTAAAATCTTCTTCTTCCAAAAGGGAGGTGGTTTTAATTTGAATGCAAGTATTGAAGGACCCGATTTGAAAAAGCAAACCATTCCAAAAGAATTTTTGTTTCATTGAGAAATAAAAATTTAATTTTACTTAGTGACTTAGTGACTTAGTGACTTAGTGACTTAGTGACTTAGTGACTTCGCGGTGAATTTCTCTTTCCGGTAAGTTGCAATGAGGGAAGTATGAGTTTGATATTAAATAGAGAACCAATTAAATTAACCTCTGTACAGGAAAAAATGATAAGGAGCGGCTGGGGAAAAGAGGCGTTTGAAAATTCAATTGTTGAAAAAATTGTGTATCTCTCAGACGGATTAAAAGTTCATGGATTTATTGCAAGACCAGCAGATGCGGGCAACAAGAAGTTTCCTTGTATAATATGGAATAGAGGTGGGGTCGGACAAAGTGGGGCAATTGATGATTTTAACGCACGTGGAATATTTGGCCAGCTTGCAAGCTGGGGATATGTCGTCTTTGCTTCTCAATACCGCGGCAATGCCGGCGGTGGAGGCAAGGATGAATTTGGCGGAAGCGATGTGAATGACGTGCTTAATTTAATTCCGCTTGCAGATGAAATTCCGGAATCCAACACAAAAATTTGGGGAATAGAAGGCTGGAGCCGCGGCGGAATGATGACATATCTTACCTTAACACGTAATCATAATTTTAATGCTGCAGTTGTAAGCGGAGCAATATCCAATATGAATTGCGAGGCTGATGATAGTCCGTTTACAAGATTTTTTAATAAAGATATTATAGGAGCCGAATTTCCTGCTGAATTCAGAAAGAAATGCCTTGAGCGTTCTGTTATAAATTTCCCGGAGAAGCTTTCTAAGCATACTCCTATTTTAATTCTGCACGGTACAAATGATGAAAGAGTCTCACCAGATAATTCGATTGATTTATCTAAAAAGTTAATTGAGAATAAAATCCCTTTTCGGTTAGTGCTTCTTGAAGGTGGAGACCATTTCCTAAAAACCCATCGTAAAGAAGTTGATGAAATGAGAAGGAACTGGTTTAAAAGATTTTTGGTTTGACAGATAAATTTATTCAGGAGGAAACATGAAATACTGGTTGCTAAAATCAGAAGCCGAAACTTTTTCATTAAAGGATTTGAAAAATTCTCCTGACCAGACAACATACTGGGATGGCGTAAGAAATTATCAGGCAAGAAATTTCATTAGAGATGAAATGAAGCCTGGAGATAAAGCTTTGTTTTATCATAGCAATTCCGAACCCAATGCAGTTGCGGGAGTTTGTAAAATTGTAAAAGAAGCTTACCCGGACTTTACCGCCTTTGATCCGAAGAATGAGCATTATGATCCAAAGAGCAATAAAGAAAATCCAACCTGGTTTATGGTTGATGTAAAATGGGAGAAAGAATTTAAAAATCCTGTTACGCTGCAAAGCATAAAAGCGAACCCTAAATTGAGGAATATGAAACTGGTTCAGCCTGGAAGCCGATTATCTGTAATGCCGGTGACAAAAGAAGAGTTCGACGAAATTATAAATATGTCTAAATTACAGAAATGATGAACGGGAAAAGAACAAGACTTCTAAAATCAGGCAAACAAGTAAATGGTCCTGTGGTTTACTGGATGAGCCGTGACCAGCGCGTTCACGATAACTGGGCATTACTCTTTGCACAGGAAAAAGCATTAGCAATCCAACAAACATTGTATGTGGTGTTTACTCTTGTTCCTGGTTTCCTGGAAGCAACGCTTCGTCAATATGATTTTATGCTTAAAGGATTAAAAGAAGTTGAGTTGGAATTAAGGAAATATAATATTCCATTCTTTTTGCTTAATGGTTCACCCGAAAAAGAAGTAATTAAATTTTTAGAGAATAATAAAGCGGGAATTCTTGTAACC
>QZKB01000074.1 GCA_003599415.1 Ignavibacteriales bacterium
GCAAAACTTGTTAATGATAAATGGATTTTAAATGGTTCTAAAATCTGGATTACAAATGCCGGCATTGCTGATATACTTTCTGTATTCTGCAGAACAGAAAAAGGTATTACCGGTTTAGTGGTGGATGCAAAATCCCCCGGAGTAATTATTGGACCAAAAGAAAAGAAACTTGGCATAAGAGGAAGCGTTACAAATAGTATAACCTTTGAAAATGTTGAGGTTCCGAAAGAAAATTTAATTGGAACAGAAGGAAGAGGTTTTATTACTGCAATGCATACACTTGATGCAGGGCGACTTTGTATTGGTGCCTGTTGTGTTGGCGCTTCCAAGGAAATGATGGAAATTGCTTCAAGATATGCAAACCAGCGTAAACAATTTGGTCAGATGATATCGCATTTCCAGGGTATTCAGTTTATGCTGGCTGATATGTCAACAAAAATTTATGCAATGGAAAGTCTTCTCTACAGAGCCGCCTTGAAATATGACAGAAAAAAAGATGCATCGTTTGAGGCTGCTATGGTAAAACTATTTTGTTCGGAAGCTGTAGCTGAAGTAGCTGACAAAGCTTTGCAGATTCATGGCGGTATGGGCTTCTCAAGAGAATTACCGATTGAAAAATTTTATCGTGATGCCAGAATATTAAGAATATTTGAAGGCACAAGTGAGATTCAGAAAATGATAATTGGAAAAAAGGTTGCTAAAAATCATGGAGTGTGGAAATTATAATGCAACGACTTCTTGTAATTCCTTCTATTGATATTAAAAATGGAAAAACTGTACGGATAGTTCAGGGAATACCTGAACTTGACGTTGCTGAATATGGTGATGATCCTATAGATGCTGCTTTACTTTGGCGAGCAGAAAACGCTAAATGTATTCATGTAGTTGATCATGATGCAATCTGGGATGAGAAAGGAAGAAACCTGGATATAATAGAAAAAATGTGTAAGTCAGTAGTTATTCCTATTCAAATTGGCGGTGGTATTAGAAATTTAGATGATGCTAAGCGTGCTATTGATATTGGAGTGTATAGAATTGTGATTGGAAGTTTGTACCATGATAATAAAAATGAGTTCATAAAAATTTTTGAAACCCTTGGACCCAAACATTTTATTGCTGCAATTGATTTCTTTGATTATGAAGTCGTGTATCATGGAAGAAAATACAGAACTGGAATTTCACCTGTTAAAATTGCACAGGAATTTAAAAATATTGGTATTGACAGATTGGTTATAACAGATGTAAAAACAAACGGTATGATGTTGGGTCCAAATGTTGAAGTTTCAAGAATTATTGCCCAAATTACAGGGTGTAAAGTTACCTTATCAGGTGGAATTAAAAATAAAGACGATTTGTATAAGGTTCAGGACTATATGTCAACCGGTATTGATTCTGTGATTGTTGGAAGAGCACTTTACGAAAATAATTTCCCCTGCCAGAAAATTTGGAGAATTGCAGAATCAGGAATATTTAACTGAGGATTATATGCAGGAAATTAAATCAACTGTAAAATCAAGCAGCTTTTGGGCAAACCTTTTTAAGCAAACTACTCACCGTGGTCATCTAAGAGATATGCTTTCTATTATGCCCGTTTTCAGTGAGCTTACCCAGAAGGATTTGGATTTACTTTTGCCTATAATACATAACAGAGCATATACAGCAAATGAATATGTCTTTTACCAGGGCGATCCTGGAATTGGTCTTTACATTGTTCTTGAAGGTGAAGTGATAATTGAAAGACAAATAGATAAAGAACATAAGTATATGCTTTCTCGTTTTATAGCCGGAGATTTTTTTGGTGAATTAGCTTTGTTAGATGATGACGGCAGGTCAGCTTCTGCTGTTGCAATTAATAATTCTAAACTTGCTGTTATCTTCAAACCTGACCTGGATGAGTTTATTACCAAGTATCCTAAAAAAGGAATTAAAATTTTAAAAGGAATTTCTCAGATAGTTGCTACAAGATTACGAAGTATAAATGATGACTTTTTTACTCTTTATGTTCAATCATCAAACAGAATAAAGGAGGAAAATAATGGAACTTCGAATAAGTAAAATTCTGGTGCCAATTGACTTTTCAGACTATTCTAAAAATGCTTTAAAGTATGCCGCTAAATTTGCCGCAACATTTAATGCCAAACTTTATCTCATCTACGTTATTGAACCGGTTATTTATCCGGCTGATTTTAGTATGGGACAGGTTGCATTACCTGCAGTTGATGTTGATATGAACACCAGGGCAAAGGAAGAATTAGAACAACTTGCTAAAAGGGAAATTACTGGTTTGGAAGTTGTTTCTATTATTAAAACAGGAAAACCCTTTGTTGAAATAGTTGAAACAGCAATGGAAGAAGATATTGATTTAATATTAATTGCTACACACGGGCATACAGGTATTGAACATGTATTATTCGGCAGTACAGCTGAGAAGGTTGTTAGAAAGGCACCCTGCCCTGTATTAACAATAAGAGAACCGGTAAAAGGTTACAAATATAAAGGTTAATTCTCTTTATGCAGTCTATTCTAAGACCTTTACATATTATTTTTGTCCATAACAGTCGCCTGTTAAAAAATGCTGTATATGATGTTAATGATGAACTAGCTGAGAGGCGGCTAAATAATAATACCAATTCAATCAAATTTATTTTATGTCATTTAATTGATGCGCGTTATCATTTGGCTAATTTAATTGGATTAATTGATGTCTGTCCCTTTCGTGATCTCTTCGATAGGATTCAGACCATTGAGGACTTTAATGAATATCCACAGATGAACGAGCTTAATGCATCAATTGAAAAAATCTCGTTAAAAATTTCCACCCACTTCGAAGTATTGGAAGAAAAGGATATTACGAAGCATATAAATGTAAAATTTCCTATTGAAGACAGATCAGTTCTTGGTGGTATTACATTTCTGCTGGAGCACGAATCGTATCATATCGGTCAGATTGGTTTTATTAGAAAGTATTATGGATTACATCCACTAAAATATTACTGAGTTATTAATGAAAATATTCAAACTACTTTTTGTTTTTCTTTTTATCAGCCTTACCTTTCTATCATGTTCATCTTCAGGTAAAATTTTAAATTTGTCTGATCCAGATATAAAAATTTTACCAAGAAAATCCTGGAAGGCAGACGATCCAAAACCATTTGCCACACATTTACCTGAAAGAATAACTATTCACCATGAAGGTGAATATCTTGATCCTAAGGAAAATGCTGCTGATAAAATTAAAAGAACTCAGGTTTGGTGCATGGGACCAGACCGCAACTGGTCAGATATTCCCTATCATTTTCTTATTGATCTTGAAGGAAACATTTATGAAGGCAGAAATGTCTTTACTGCCGGGGAAACAAATACAACTTATGATCCCTCAGGTCATCTGCTGCTAACCTGTATGGGAAATTTTGAAGAGCAGGAATTACCAGAAGTCCAGCTTAATGCGTTAATAAAATTAGCTGCTTATTGCTGTAAAAAATATCAGATAGAACCGGAAACAATTAAAGGACATAAAGATTATGCTGAAACACTTTGTCCCGGGAAAAACCTTTATCCATTTATTCAAGATGGCTACATAATTAATAAAGTAAAAGAATTAATAAAGAAATAAATGACATGGATTATAAAACTCTTGCTGTCAAAGCAGTGGAAGCTAAAAAGAATGCGCATGCACCATATTCAAAATTTCATGTTGGAGCTGCCTTACTTACGGAAACCGGGAAGATTTATACCGGTGTGAATGTGGAAACATCTTCTTATGGTTTAACAATGTGTGCAGAAAGAACTGCAGCATTTAAAGCCATATCTGAAGGTGAAAGAAAATTTACGGCTTTAGCACTTGCAAGTGATGATCCGGATTTCTGTCCTCCGTGCGGTGCGTGCAGGCAAGTTCTGTGGGACCTTTGCGGTGATATCGATATCATTTTTGTTAATCATCAACTTGAACTGATGATAAAAAAATTATCTGAGTTAATTCCTTTAGCTTTTGGTGATGAAAGGTTAAAAAAATTGACTAATAAGTAAATTTCAAAATACAATTGATTCAACATTCCTTTCCTCAGAAAGGATTTTACTGAAATATTTTTTTGGCGGGAGTACATTTTATGGAATATTCAGCTCACTTAATGCCTAAAGACACAGGCTGGATTGAGGTAATTGCAGGATGCATGTTTAGTGGTAAAACTGAAGAACTTATCCGTCGTTTGCGACGAGCCCAGATTGCAAAGCAGAATGTAAAAATATTTAAGCCTAAAATTGATTTACGTTATTCTGATAACAAAATTGTTTCCCATAATGAACTTTCACTTCCTTCAATTCTTGTTGAATCTCCAAAAGAAATTTTTGAACAATCTATTGATGCACAGGTAATTGGAATAGATGAAGCGCAATTCTTTTCATCTGAATTGGTGGAAGTATGTAATAAACTTGCTGATGAAGGTAAAAGAGTTATTGTTGCAGGTCTTGATCTTGATTATAGGGGAATACCATTTGAACCAATGCCGCAGCTTTTAGCTATAGCAGAGTACATATCGAAGACTTTGGCAATTTGTGTTGAATGCGGCAACCCTGCCGATAGAACTCAAAGAAAAATTAAATCTGAAGAACGGGTTTTAGTAGGTGCCGCCGACTCATACGAAGCCCGTTGCAGAAAATGTCATTACTTACCTTAATCATTATAGGATTTTTATGGACTGGATTTCTATTCTACGCGGAATTCTTGGAATAGTACTGATTGTTGGGATCGCCTATCTGTTCTCTAATAATAAAAAGAAAATTAACTGGCGATTAGTAATAAGCGGACTTGGATTACAATTTATTCTTGCAGTGTTAATTATCAAAGGTGAACTACTTGGGCAATATTTTTATCCTTTAAGATGGCCTAAGGATTTCTTTCAATGGGTTAGCAGTTTCTTTATCATTATCATGGATTTTTCAACCGAAGGTGCAAAGTTTGTTTTTGGAGCATTAGCAGTTTCTCCGGGAAATCCGGAAAGCCTAGGTTCATTTTTTGCCTTTCAGGTTTTACCATCAATTATATTTTTTGCCAGCCTTATGTCAATCTTATATTATCTTGGAATAATGCAAAAAGTTGTTCAGGGAATGGCGTGGGTAATGGCTAAAGTTATGGGTACAAGCGGAGCAGAGTCACTCTCCTGTTCCGCAGAAGTATTTGTAGGTCAAACTGAAGCTCCATTAATGATCAAACCCTTTCTTAAAGGAATGACACAAAGCGAATTATTGACAATAATGATTGGTGGTATGGCTACCATCGCCGGCGGAGTTATGATTGCTTATATTCAGATACTCAGCAATTCGTTTGCAAAAACAATGAATATACCAATGAATGAAGCGCAACTTTTATTTGCAACTCACTTGCTTTGTGCAAGCGTTATGGCAGCCCCGGCAGCCTTAGTAATGGGAAAAATATTAATTCCTGAAACAAGTGACCCTGAAACAAAAGGAACGGTAAAAATTAAAATTGAAAAAAATGCAACAAGCGTAGTTGAAGCTGCAGCAATTGGTGCCGGAGACGGTTTATCTTTAGCGCTTAATGTGGGTGCGATGCTGATAGCGTTTATAGCTATGGTCGCTCTTATAAATTTTCTTTTGCAATGGCTTGGTGATGTTACAACTTTAAACGGCTATTTTATGCAAAAGTTCGGTCAGCCGCTTAGTTTTCAACTTATACTTGGTTTAATACTTCAGTTTATTGCTTTTGGAATCGGAGTTCCCTGGGAAAATTCAATTCAGTTTGGCAGCCTGCTTGGAACTAAGGTTGTGTTAAATGAATTCGTTGCTTACCTGGATTTGGGTAAAATGGTAGAATTAAAAACATTGGTAGATCCCAAAACAATTATGATGGCAACATATGCATTATGCGGATTTGCAAATTTCAGTTCTATTGCAATCCAGATTGGCGGAACTGGTTCACTTGTACCTTCAAGAAAATCTGAAATTGCCAAACTGGGTTTTAAAGCTGTGTTAGGCGGTTCACTTGCAACACTTTTAATTGCAACATTAGGCGGAATCTTATTTTAAAATGAAAAAGATGATTTTAAATTGTTTGGCAGGCGGGTTGAAAAATGATTGATATGAATTTCAAATACAAAAGAACTATTGAATTTCTTGAAGAGCAAAAACCATTTTATCCACAGGTAGCAATAATTCTTGGAAGTGGTTTGGGTGATTTTGCTGAAAGCCTGAATACTGCAAAATCAATTTCAACTGCCGCTATTCCTGATTATCCTGCATCAACAGTTGTTGGTCATTCCGGGAAAATTCATTTTTCTATTTATGAAGGTTTACCGCTATTACTTTTCCAGGGAAGAATTCATTTGTATGAAGGATATAAACTAAACCAATGCATGCTTCCGGTTTTTCTTTCGCATGAACTTGGATGCAAGACTATTTTACTTACAAATGCAGCAGGAGGAATCAATCCTTCACTAATGCCGGGTGATTTGATGCTTAATACAAGTTTCAATTCATTGTTTATAAAAAAAGAAATGACTGAATTACTTGGTCTTGCTTCAATAGAAAAAAGAAATAACCTAATTGATTTTCCATCGCAAAGGATGAATAGAATTATTCACAAAGCAGCTTCAGATGAAAATATAATATTAAAAGAAGGAGTGTATTGGTACAACAAAGGACCAAGTTATGAAACCCCTGCAGAAATAAAAATGATGTCGGCATCTGGAGGAGATGCAGTAGGTATGAGCACTGCTCATGAAGCTCTGTTTGCTTCTACCCTGAACATGGAAGTTGCTTCCATTTCCTGTATAACAAATTATGCGGCTGGAATAACATTGGAAAAACTTTCGCATGAAGATGTTACGTCTACAGCAAATAAAGTTAAAGCGACATTTGAAAAATTATTAAAGAGAATAATTTCAGAATTACAGGTTGATACTATAAGTTAGACTTTATTAGAATATAAGAGATAAGAATTATAAGTAGCATAAATAGAATTAATTTGGAATATTGTGAAAAATGGTCAATCAATTTTGAAAGGTAACTTTTCTCCATCTCACCATGCCGATGATAATCACCTTTTTCAATAGTCCAGTTTTTATATTCCTTGTTCATTTACCTTAATTTTTCCCATGTATACTATCGAAAAACTTCTGTAAATGTTTAGTTGAATTAACCTGAAAAACAGGAACTGAGTTAAATTAATTTTATATCGTTAAGAAAAGGAAGATTATTCCTTGTTTCTCTAACCTGTTCAATATTAATATTTGCAATAATAATTTCTTCTTTATCAATTAGACTTATAATTTCATTTCCCATTGGATTGTATACACTGCTATAACCATTGTAATCATGACATAAATCTTTACCAACTCTGTTTACACCGGCAATGTAACACTGGTTTTCTATAGCACGGGCTTTAATTAATGTTCTCCAATGTTCAATTCTTGGAATTGGCCAGTTAGCAATTGTAACAATCAGGTCAACTTTTTCTTTACCATAAAACCTGAATAATTCCGGGAATCGCAAATCATAGCAAATGGATAAACCAATTTTAAATTGATTTACCTGAGTAATTGCTGGTAAGTTTCCCGCAGTATAATTTTTATCCTCACCTGACATAGAGAAAGGATGAATTTTATTATAGCTTTCAATTATTTCTCCCGAATTATCAATGTGAATAGCAGAATTAAAATACTTCCCTTCAATTTCTAAAATTAAGCCTGTAATAATATGGCAGTTTTTTTCCCTGGCAATCCCTTTGAAAAAATTAATTGAATCACCTTCTAATTCTTCTGCGAACAATGATGATCTCATTGTAAATCCAGTTAAGGTTAATTCAGGAAAAATCAAAAGTGAAACATCATCCGGTAATTCAGTGAAAAGCTTTTGCAATTTCTTTTTATTTGATTCTTTATTTTCCCAGTCAGGATTATACTGTACTAAACCTATTTTCATAAGTTTTCCAATTTGATTGGTTTTACTTTTTCAATTGTAAAAGTAAATGTTGAACCTTTACCTGGTTCTGAAATAACAGAAATTTTATTCCCGTTCTTTTCCAATAATTCCTTACAGAGAATTAAACCAAGTCCGGTACCTATTTCTCCAACAGTGCCAATTGTAGAAGCATTTTCTCCTACAAGGAATAATTTATCTATTTTACTCCGTTGCATCCCTATTCCTGAATCAGTAATGGAGATTTCATAATAACCATCAGTTTCAATTACATCAATACTAATTTTACCGCCTGTTTCAGTAAACTTAATAGCATTTGAAAGCAAATTATCAACAATCAATCTGTATGAATTGACGTCAGCCCTGACAAATAATTTATCACTTATTTTATTTTCAATTGTTATTTCCTTGGCATCCGCATTTACTTTTAATAAACTTACTGATGGTATAATAACTTCATCACAAAAACTAAAGTCTTTTGGATTAAATTCCATATTGCCGGTTTGAATGCGTGACCATTCGAGTAATTGAACTATCAACTCAAGTAATTTCGTAGTGGCGTCCTTTATTATCATCAGATATTCTTTAATGTCATCTTCCCTCAGTTCATTATACTTAGAAGACATGTAATTTATTAATCCAAGCAAACCCTGGAAAGGTGATTTAAGGTCGTGTGCAATAATTGAGAAAAATTTATCTTTTGCAAGATTAGACTGTTCCAGCTCATATTGTGATTTTTTAAGTTTATCAGTCCTAAGTTCAACTTCCTTTTCTAACTGGCTGCTATATTTAATTTGAAATCTATAATTATAAATCAAATAGATTAAGAAAGTGAGAAATAGAATGGCAAGCACCATAAACCACCATTGCAGGAAAAACTGCTTGTTTACAATGATGATTTGTGAGTAGGATATTTTACTCCAATTACCGGAAATATTCCTGGCTTTAACTGCAAATCTATAGTTACCTGGTTTTAAGTTAGTATATCTGATAAAAGTATTGTGCCCATTGTTAATCCAGTTGGAATCAAATCCATGCAGCATTACTTTATATTCGATAGCCTCTTCATTAATAAATGAAACAGCCCTGAAATGAAATACTAACTCATTCAATGGTGAAGGCAGATTTACTTCATTATTCAGATCAGTAATAACACCATTACTATTTTCAATTTTTTCAATGGTAACATTTCGGATTGAATCATTACGTTCATAGTCAGGGGAATAACAAGATAATCCTCTGTCCGTTCCTATCCATGTATTTCCATAAGAATCAGTAATAATTGAAGACCGGTTTATTTCTCTACCTGTTAAACCATTTTCAATACCATAATTAACACTTCCCTTTTTGTCCCACTTAATTACTCCATCATTAGTCCCAAACCAATAAGTTTTTTCATTACTACGTTCAATCGCATATACTTTTTTATTGTTCTTAAAATTTTCAGAATTAAAGATATGAATGGAATCATTATACAGAATGAAAAGTCCATTTTTAGTACCTATTAACTTTGTTGAGTTTTCATAGTCGCAAATGGAATAAACATTACTTGCAGATTTCAATTTCCTTTCATCGTATTTAATAATTTTACCATTGGAATATTTAATGAACCCATTTTTTAGAGATACATATAGAATATTATTTTTATCGAAATAAAGTTTTCTAATAATTTTAAAACCCTGGTTACCTGAAGCAACCAAAATCATTTTGTTATTTTCGATTTTATACAAACCATAATCACTGCCAATCCAGACAGTACCGTCATTATCAGAAGCAATGGCATCAAAGCGGGCAGATGTTTTATACTTAATCCATTTTATTCTGTCATTTATTATATAACCTACACCAAGCTGTGAACTGGCAAGCCAGACTGTATTGTTCGCATCTTTACAAAAACCCATTACCCGAAAATTCTTGATGGAATCACTTATATATTTCTGAAAATCAATTGTCTTAAAATTACCATCCCGGTAAATTGTAATTCCATTGTTGTGCCCAAACAGATAATGGTCCTTATTAACTTCTATAATCGCTGAAACTTCATTTTCAAATAGCCCGTTTGCTTTATAATAATTCCGAAATCTCTGATTACTAATCTTGTCAATTCCTCTATAAGTAGTAAACCATAAATTATTTTCTGAATCAAGATATGCTTTAGTACAACCATTTGTAGCAAAACCGTTATCCTGCGTTAAAAGTGAAAGTCTTTTTTTCTTAAGATCAAACAAATACATTTCATATTCATTGCCGCAAAATATTCTTTCAACATTATCATAAGTAATAAATCCATGTCTCTTATAACTATGATTAAAAATGTTTCTTGAATCTTTATATAATAGTTCGAAAGATTGATTGATATATCTTCCAATCCAATTATCTCCCATCAACCATAAAATGTTGTTATCTTTTGCTGATATATGGGCAGCAAGAATTCTTTTTGTGGGGGAATTGATTTTTAATTCGTTGAACTGTCCGTTTGAATAAATTGAAATTCCTTTTCCTGTACAGACAAACAACTTGTTATTCAATCTGCAAAGTGAATTTATCCTGTTATCAGGCAAACCATTTTCTGATGTTAATACTCTCCATCTGTTATTCTTATATAAATACAGTCCGTTAAGTGTACCCAGGCAAAGAATAATATTATTTCCCTCATAAATTATTTCAAAAGAAGTCAGGGTATTTTTTGATATGTTATCAGGAATGCGGTCAATTAAATTCCAGGTTCTATCCTTAAAAAATGCAATCTGACCCCTCATATTGTCAGGGACAGCCCAAATAATATTTTGCTTATCCTGTCCTAAAAAAAAGTATTCTTCATCTGGCAAACCATCAACTGTACTATAATTTTTCCATTCCATTGCATTATAAAATGAAACTCCGGTTTCTGTTGCAAACCACATGTTGCCGTCATTATCCTGAAGAACATCATGGACAGATCGGAAGAGC
>QZKB01000088.1 GCA_003599415.1 Ignavibacteriales bacterium
TAGACAATACAGTTTCTTATAGCTGCTATGCTTATCGCTTAAAACAACTTGATAACGATGGCAAGAATACATACAGCAATCTTATAGAAGTAAACACAGGACAAGTAAAAAATGGCTTTTTACTTAATCAAAATTACCCTAACCCGTTTAATCCTTTAACACAGGTACAATTTGTTGTAAGTAAAAATACTATTGCAACATTAACAATATTCAATGTTATCGGCGCAAAGGTTTCAACGCTTTTCAACGGTAATGCAACAGCGGGACAAGTTTACAACATAACATTTAACGGTTACAACCTGGCAAGCGGAATCTATTATTATAAGCTTCAGACAAGTGAAAAAACAGAAGTTAGGAAAATGATACTGATGAGATAATATTATTTGGAACTTAGTGTGTGTCTATAATTATCTGGTTGTAACAATTTTATATAAGCAGCAAACAAAATTTTCTTGAGGGATTATTAATTGTCCATCAAAATAAATTGGGCAGGTTCACCTGAATGATGTAGTCCCTTTTTCATCCTTATGGACGATTGAACTACCATTCATTCCTTTATAACTTGATTCAGCAATGAAAAGACCTTTTAAGTGATTACGAAAACAAGATTAGATTATAATTTGTAAGCTTGATTGATTGTCCTTTGATTATGTAGAATTTTAATCCAGGTACAAATTAAAGTGATACTTATAAATGGTTTTTACAAGAAGTAAGAGCATTTATGAAAAAGTTTTATACAAGGATAAACAGCAATTTTGCAATCTTACTATTCTCTCTTCTAACTGGAGGAGAAAAATTTAAGTTTTACTATTGTATTTTAATTAGGTAATTAAAACTAAAATGAAAAACTACTATATTTATATCATTCCTCTATTTCTCTTATTGACTGCTTTTAGCGATGCTTCATCAACTAAAGAAAAAACTGTAATAAACTCGCATTCATACTTCCCCATTAATAAGAATATAACATTGATTTATAAATCCTCGTTTGGTGAAAGTGTTACTACATACTTTCGAAATGGTGAATTTACAATCAGTTCAAGTGAATCCGAAAAATTCAAGTATAAACAAACTTTATTAATAAAAGATGACGGCGTTTATGTAAGCGAAATATATCAGTACTTAAAAATATTTTTATTTATTAAAAAGGAAGCGACATTCACATATGGGAAACCTTTATTAAGATTTCCTCTACCTTTAACACCCGGAATTAATTGGGTGTGTGAAGGAGTAGAATATTCAGATGGAGATATGAACAAAGTGAAGGTTACAGGAAAAGCTCTTGATAAGGAATTTGTTATAACAAAAGCAGGTCGATTTGAGGCAATAAAATTAGAATCTCTTATTGAAGGTACTGCCAATGCTAAAAATAGAGTAACCGAATGGTATGCTGAAGGTATAGGGTTGATAAAAGCAAAAATAATAATTGAAGGTGGCGGAGTGATGGGATTCCTGAGAGATATGCTGGGTTATGGAACCATTGAATTTGAATTACAGGAAATAAGAAAACAATAATAGAATAATTATCAGTTTCACAAAATACAAAATAGAAAATGCTAAAACTCAAATTACATTATCATCTGATTTTTTGCGTTTTATTTTCGTGGAGTATGCAAGCTCAGCAGATATATCCCACGCTCATTCGAACCTCACTCGAGGATGAAATTATAATTCTTTCTCTTGATAGATCAGTATACTTTCCCGGTGATACTGTCCGCTTAACACTTCAAAGGAATGACAGTGCAACTGCTATTATTGTAACTCCTATCTTGATTATCGAAGGTACGACACTAAAATCTATTAGCAACAATATATATTGTGCTTTAATCCCTCAAACCTGTGCACCAGGACCATATCGGGTTCGTCTGGGTGTGCTGGATGTTCAAGGACGGCGTTTTGTTTATGAAACAGATTGCATTGTAATTGTTGAAGAATACCAGGTAATTGAGCAGATAAGCAATTATGTACATATTGAACCCCAGGCCGGTGGTGAGGATATACAATCGGCAGTAACGCTTGACCGTAATCAGATAAGAAACCTTCGAGTGATTTTCCAGCGCGATAGTATTCGTTTAGGAAAGGGACCACAGTTTGTAACAATAAGGACGACAGTACAATTAAGGGATGGAGCTACCGTGCAATCTTTTGAACGTCGTGTCTTAACATTTCGGAGTGATAACGATCCGAACCGGGATAGAGCTATGTTAATTCAATACCGAACTGCGTATGGTGCCTATGCTGCAATTAGGGCGGAAGAATTTACACAGGTAAGGATACATTTGGACTCATTGCCTGATTGGGCAATTATAAAGATCAACATCGAACCAGATTATACAATAAAAATTGGAGGTTATGATCGATCCAACTCATATACTCGTTATTTCCGAATAAGAGGTCCAAAGATTGAAGTAGGATTTTCTCTCGGTATACCTAAAGTTTTTTTCGACACACAAGCAAAAGATACTATAGAATATGGTAACACTAGTGCGATGATACGATTTTATCATGTGGATTATGTAACGGGAGAAAGATTCCCGGTTAACTTTGGGTTAGGAACATTCGGCGTTAATTCTCCAGTTGATGTTAATGTTGGACGTGGTGGGTTTGCTTTATCACTTTTTCTTGATGTAGCTCAGTTGACAAGGATACTTGGAATCGACTTCATCAAGAAAATAACTGCTGGTCTGGAAATGGTTCAATTCTTTCCAATAAAAAAGAAAGCCCGGCTTTTAATTGATGCACAGGTGAGTATTTCACTATAAGTTTAGTTCAAAGAGATTCAATGGTGAAGTTTGCAACTAATTATTTTCGGATTCTTAATAGATATTATAAAGTTAGAGTGTGATGTTTTTGAAAAATGATGCACAACTATCCCGGAATAATAAATATCATTCTCAAAAATCAATACACGAATGTAAAATTTAGAAGTGCTGTAATAACAAAATGTTTTAACTTAAAATAATTCTCAGCCTGAATAAAAATCAAACAGACTCACCCATGAGATGTAGTCCCTTTTTCATCCCTTTGCCCGATTGAACAATCTTAAATTCCTTCATATCATATTATCGAAATCATTGAACTAAACCACGAGATAAGTATCACTTGCAAAAGAAAAAGAGTTAATAAATGAACAAACTAATACTAAAAGCTAATTGGAAAAAATCCGCAGGTAAACTCAAACAACAATTTGCTAACCTGACTGATGATGATTTGCTTTTTAAAAAGGGCATGGAAGAAGAATTCTTTGGGAGATTGCAGAATAAACTTGGGAGAACCAAGGAAGAAATACAGAAAATAATTTCGGAATTATAAAAGACTAGTATGCCGGAATATTTTATACACTCCAATTGCCCATGTCTCCGGCATACTAGTATAGTAGATAAATTATTCTTAACAATAAACAAGGAGAATTATGAAAACTAAATATTTCGTTTTATCAGCAATATTACTATTTGGTGTAGCTGTATTAACCTCTTGTAATATCAATAGAGAAAAAAAAGTAGAAGATGCTAAGGAAAATGTTGAACAGGCTAACCAAAATTTGAAAGTTGCGGAGGCTGAATATGAGAAGGAATGGCAACAATTTAAGAGCGATGCTGAAGTAAAAATTAATGCCAATCAAAAAAGTATTGATGAATTTAAGGCAGAGATTAAAACAGCAAGTAAAAAATTCAAAGCTAAATATGAAAATGAAGTAACAGTGTTAGAACAAAAAAATATTGAGCTTAAGAAAAAAATAAGTGAATATAAGTATGTAGGGAAAGACAAATGGGAAGAATTTAAACAAGAGTTTAATAGTGATATGGATGCCGTTGGGAAATCACTCAAAGATATATTCGTAAAAAACAATTAAAAGATAATGTTCTTAAAATTGATGGAACAATTAAATGAAAATTATTAATGCATTAGTCTTTTTGATTTTATTTTCAACATTATATCAGGCACAGTATAAACTTGCGTTTGATAAAAAGATAATGATAAATCAAAATAAATTGTCAAACCAGCAGATGCTACTGAATGAGATTAATCCTTATCCCGATTCGGCTGATAATCCGGTTATAAAATCATTCGCCGACACTACTAAAACTTCACTGCCGGATACAATTAATACTTCACTAACAGATACTTTGAAGTATAATATGTATGGTGATTTATTAAATGATAATCCATTGTATAATCCAAAATCTTCATGGTGGATGGTCGCTCTAAGAGTTACACTGGCTAATGCTACAACGTTTGCAATTGACCGGTA
Source organism: Ignavibacteriales bacterium (assembly GCA_003599415.1). Lineage (GTDB taxonomy): Bacteria > Bacteroidota > Ignavibacteria > Ignavibacteriales > SURF-24 > SURF-24. The sequence continues at coordinate 4,253 of QZKB01000088.1, forward strand.
TATTTTTAACTATGACTTTTCAAGGGTCGGATTTAATTCGTGGAGACATAGTTTTAAAACAGGATGGGAATGGGATGTGGACAGGTTTGGAATGAATTACTTTTTCCATCCTTTTTCAGGAGCAATGTTTTTTAATGCAGCTCGTGCAAACGGTTATACTTTTTTCGAATCCGCACCTTTTGCAGTCTTGGGTAGTTTAGAGTGGGAATATTTTGGTGAAAATACACTACCCTCATATAACGACATCATCAATACTCCTGTTAACGGCATTTTCCTTGGAGAAATATTTTATCGGTTAGGCTCAAATATACTGGATGATCAGACAACCGGAGCGAGTAGATTTTTCCGGGAAATGGCGGTTGCCATTATGACGCCTACAAGATTTTTTAGTAGACTTTTACAAGGAAAACTTACGAGGTTAACAACGGAAGAAGTATATCAGAAAGAACCGCTTAACTTAACATTAGTTGCAGGGTATCATAAGGTTAATGCCGGCAGAAAAATTGAGAATGAGGGAACAAACAGCCTTAATGTTAACATTACTCTGGATTATGGAAATCCGTTTGAAAAAAGATCACGAAAACCTTATGATTATTTCAGGCTTAAGACTGATTTGGATTTTGGAGTGGGAAGAAAAGTAATTGATCTAATAACCGGTTATGGAATTTTATATGGCAGTAATATTCAAACCGGCAATTTGGAAATGTTAACAGGACTATTTCAGCACATGAATTTTTTTGATAATAATACTTTCGAATTAGGCTCAATAGCTTTTGGTCCCGGTGTTATTTCGAAGATGCCAATGAGCAAGAGTACTAGTCTTTATACTAATGTGCATGCTGGAATTGTTCCATTTGGAGCACTTAGTAAACGTTTGGGAATTACTGACACTTCACAAGTTAGAGATTATAACTATGTCGGAGGAGCGGAAGGAAAGATTGAATTTGCTTTCAATATCGGCGGTTGGGTTAGCCTGTCATTCATAGGTTATTATTGGTGGTTCCACACTTTTATAGGATTAGCAGGTAATAGTTATGTTGGAATAATTAAGCCCAGCGTCGCATTCAGAATTTTCAACAATGTGAGCGTTGGATTTGAACATTTGGTTTACTACAGCGATAGATATCCGCGTGATTTTGCAAGTGTACATTCTGTTAGAACTGAACAGAAAATTTTTCTTCAATTATTTATCGAAGAGTTCAAATTTAAAAGATAAGGCGAATATTTTTGATTTTTATTTTATGTAAAAGTATGAAATGGAAACAATCATGAAAAAAATATTTTTATCATTCATCCTTACAATCGTATGTGGATATTCTCTCTTTGCTCAAAATCCTACTTTACAGGATTCTGTACAAGAGAATAAATATGACTTTCTTCAATTTGGTGTTGAAACCTGGAATTTAATAAAGCAACCTACTAAATGGGACGGAAGTGATTATCTTAAAATTGGGATATTAGGTGCCGGGACATTTTTGATTATGCAGGCAGATAAACCAATCCGACGTTTTCTCAACAGAGATCAGAAATACGCAAAAAGTTTTCCAATGGAATTCGGAAATATGTGGGGTGAAATATATTTTGTTGAGGCTCTCTTTGGTGGCTTTACTATATATGCTCTATTTAACAATGATAAGACAGCCCATAAAATTGCTTTTGAATTAGCACAAGCTTCAGCCTATACCTTTTATGTTAACGGTCCTTTAAAGTATGTAATTGGAAGATCAAGGCCATATCTCGAACAAGGGAATCAAACTTATGTTCCATTCTCCCGATATACTAATCCGGACCATCAATCACTGCCCGGTGGACATACTGGTATTGTCATGGCACTAACAACAGTACTTTCAAGAAATGCTAAACCGGTATGGTTAAAAATATTAGCTTACGTACCGGCTGCACTAAGTGTAGTTGGCAGGGTTTATCTGGATAAGCATTGGGCTTCTGATGTTTTCTTGGGAGGCGCTATCGGTTACTTAATGGCAACCTGGGTAGTTGATCAGCATGAGAAAGTAAATGAAAACGATAGTAAAGGATCTCAGGTTGGAATACGTCGTTTTATTTTTCATCCTTATGTTTCAGAAGAAACATATGGATTTGGATTAACTCTTCATTTTTAAAAAAGGTTAGCGAAATGAAACAAAAGATTTATATATCGCTTTTATTAATCATCTTATGTGGATCTTCTCTATTCGGACAACTAAAATACACTTTTACTCAATTCGGGCATGAGTCCTGGGAGTTCCTTAAGCAACCAACGAAATGGGATGGAAACGATTGGCTTACATTAGGAGTGATAAGCGCCGGAACATTTTTACTTATGGAAACTGTTGATCAACCTGTTCGCACTGCAGTTTTAAAAGATCGAAGATATTATAAGAGTTTTCCAATTGAATTCGGTAGAATTTATGGAGATCTTTATTCCCCTTGTGTGCTCTTTGGCGGTTTTGCCATCCATTCATTGATAACGGATGATATTGGAACAAGAAAAATTGCTTATGAGATAGGGCAGGCTTCACTCTATGCCGGAGCATTAACTTTTCTATTAAAACTTGCTATTGGCAGATCACGACCTTATATGAATGAAGGTACAACTTCATTTCACCCATTCTCTTCAATTTTTATCAATGATGATCACTCCTTTCCCGGCGGACATACTACTGCTGCTTTTGTCTTATCAACTGTCCTTTCAAGAAATGCAAAACCGGTTTGGTTAAAAGTATTGGCTTACGTACCTGCCGCGCTAACTTTTTTCTCTCGAATTTATCAAGATAAACACTGGACATCTGATGATTTTTTAGGTGGTGCCATTGGTTATTTTATTGCAACCTGGGTTGTAGATAAGCATGAGAATAATAAATCATTAGTAGAAATTTCTTCAACATATCCATTATCTATTAGGATTGCACTCTGATAAAATTAAATGAAGTAAATATGATAAATGATAGCAATTTTTAAGATGGAGATTTTTCTTATGAACATAACAAAAAATAAACTCGTGATCATAGCCTTAATAGTCATTTTTGGACTTTTATTGTACTTAAACAGCGAGGCACTCATTGATAGTCTGATGATAGGGAAGCTGAATCTAAAAGAATGGCTTGCAACAAACAGTTTCGTATGGGTTCCGGCACTATTCACATTCTGTTTTGGTCTCCTTATTGGTTGGCTGCTTTTTAGAAAAAGAGTTTGATCATGACAAAGAAGCAAAACAACCGGTTCATTTTATTTAATTTAATTATCGTTTCATTTGTTATTATCGGGTTTGTAAAAACTATGTATTCGCAATCTCCGGTAAGTGATTTTTCATTTCATCCTTACCGAATTAATTATTGGGTTACCGGGACCATTCTTGGTGTTGGTGCAACAACAAATTACCTGGGAATAGGGGCGGTATTAAACAAAGAAGAAGTAACTCCATTAGAAATTCAGACCTTGAATAAAGGTGTTATAAGCGGTATTGATTACTGGGCTTTAAAGCAAGATCCTTCTAATATGGATGCATTCGAAAATTATTCAGATTATACTGTTGCAGTTTCTGTTCTCCTTCCGGTATTACTCTTGTTTGATAAACAGATCAAACAGGATTGGTTTGATATGCTACTTATGTATATGGAAACTATGTCAGTCACTACTAATATATATGAATGGAGTTTTCTCGGTCCTACTTTCCAAAATAGATTGCGACCAGTTACTTACTATGATCAACTTACTTATGACCAGAGAAAATCAGGCAATAACCGGAATTCATTCTATAGCGGTCATGTTGCTACTGTAGCTGCATCTACTTTCTTTATGGTAAAAGTTTACAGTGATTACAACCCCGGAATTGGTGACAATAAATATCTGTTATATGGTGCAGCGATAATTCCCCCTCTTATCTTAAGCTATTTCAGAGTGAAAGCGCTGAAGCATTTTCCTTCCGATAATTTAGTTGGTATAGGAGTAGGTGCATTATGCGGCATAATTATTCCTGAACTTCATCGTTTGCAGGACAAGAATATTTCATTAGGATTATATTCTTCATCAGAAGTAACAGGGATAGTAATAAAATGGCAGCCAACTTTTTTTTAATAGAAATGTAGATTTTTAGAAATGTTTTTTTGTTATGCTAATATTCTAATTTGCAACAGATCTAGTTCCTTTTTCATCGCTTTGATCTATTTGAACGTTTCTCATTTCTCAATATAATTATTGTAGTTGAAAATAGACCAATGCAGTCTCTTCTAATTAAGAAGAACAAATTTCAAACTATAATAGAGGTTACTATGAAAATTAATACTAATAATCTAACCACTGTTCTAAACAAGTGGACATGCTTGCTAAGAGCGATGCTTATGGTTGCCTTGATGGCACCTGCTGTTGTCGTGTCTCAATCGTCACCGGCACCAGTAAATCTTGGAACAGCTGGCGATTTTGTAATTCTGGCAAAAACCGGAATCTCAGCCACGGGAGTTGTGCAAGTAACCGGGGATATTGGAGTTAGTCCAATTGCAGCAATAGCTATAACCGGATTTGGATTAATAATGGATCCTTCAGGTACATTTTCAACATCATCGTTAGTTACCGGACAGATATTTGCAGCCGACTATACTGATCCTACTCCGACTAAAATGACAACTGCTGTGAGTGATATGGAAACTGCGTATACCGATGCAGCTGGACGGACTTTACCTGATTATACTGAATTGTACTCCGGAGATCTTACTGGTCAAAATCTTATTCCTGGTCTTTACAAATGGAGCACTGGTGTTCTGGTATCTGCTGGTGGTGTTACTATCTCGGGTACCTCAAGCGATGTCTGGATATTCCAGATAGCGCAGAATCTGGAATTGGGCAACGGTGCTAATGTTACTCTAAGCGGTGGTGCTCACGCTTCAAACATATTCTGGCAGGTTGCTGGTCAGGTTACTCTTGGAACGACATCTGCTATGTCAGGAATCATATTATGCCAAACACAGATTGTGATGAGTACCGGCGCAACGCTGGACGGCAGAGCGCTTGCTCAGACTGCAGTTACATTAGACGCAAATACCGTTACACTTAATTATCCTAGTGTTCCGGTTGAGTTAACTTCCTTGTCAGCTAAAATAGATATGAATGAAGTAATTCTTTCCTGGAGCACAACCACAGAAACAAATAATAAAGGATTTGAAATACAAAGAAGAAACAATAATGAAAATGAATTTAACAGAGTTGGTTTTGTTGAAGGTAATGGCACAACAACTGATGTTAAAAGTTATTCGTACAGTGATAAAGATATTTTAGCCGGCAATTATAACTACCGGCTGAAGCAGGTTGATTATGATGGTACTTTTGAATACTCAGAAGAGATTGAAGTTAATATAACAGGCTCATTAGAATATTCTGTTAGTCAGAATTATCCTAATCCGTTCAATCCTACTTCAACAATTCGATATTCAATACCCAAAATGGAATTTGTAAAAATAAGTATTTATGACATTCTTGGTAACGAGATCAAAGTATTAGTAAATGAACTGAAAACTCCAGGAAATTATGAAATAAATTTCGATGCAAAAGAATTGGCAAGCGGGATATATCTCTATAAAATCAGAACAGGAGAATATTCCCAAATAAGAAAAATGATATTTATGAAATAAAATCACAAATATTTTTGATATAAAGCCGGAGTAAATAGCTCTGGCATTTTAATTCTTAATTGGACTGATCATTTACAATGCAGCAAACCTTTATTGCTGAATAAGAATCGGGTAATCTCACCTAAAAGATGTAGTTCTTTTTTCATCCTTTAGGATGATTGATTCACTTTATTCTCTTAGGTAGTTTATTATTGAAATTAAGGAATAGACTTCAAAAAAATATGTCAACACAATTTTTTATAGAGAAGTGACATGAAAGGCAATAAAAAATTACTTGCAGTTTTGAATTCGATTGTTGGAGATGAATTAACATCCATTAACCAGTACACAGTGCATTCTGAAATGCGTGAAAACTGGGCTTCAATAAGTTTTATATGGCTATCAGAAAACAGGCTATGAATGACATGCACCATGCAGAGTGGCTTATAGATCGAATCATTTTTTTTGAGAGTACTCCAACTGTAGTTGAACTTAATAATATAAAAGTTTGCGAAACTGTTTTGGAAATGAGTAATAACGATGATCCTGATGAACTTGATGCTGTGCGCTCTTATAATGATGCAATCAAACTTGCCCGTGATGTTAATGATCAAAGTACTGTTGATTTGCGAACCAGGATACTTAAAATGGAAGAGGGCCATGTCGATTGGGCAGAAATACAACTTGCACAGATTGCTCAAATGGGTTTAGAGAATTTTCTGGTTGATCAAACTGAAGGTGCAGCGGGCTGATTTCTGGTCTTTTAATTAAAATAATTAACAGAGATCTTTCTCTGGAAAAACATAAGGAGGATAAACAATGAGGAATCTAAAATTAGTTGTAGCATTGATTTTCTTTGGATTTCTTGGCTTTCAATTAACTTTTATAATACAAGGACAAAAGCCTCCAAAAG
>QZKB01000150.1 GCA_003599415.1 Ignavibacteriales bacterium
CTTACATTTAGCAGGATCAATTTCCGGAGCAACAAGATGTTTGCAGCTTTTAGTTGAGCAGTACTTATTTATAACGTGTTCGTTGTATTCTTTTCTGAAATATTTCAAAGTTGAGAGAACAGGATTAGGAGCCGTCTTACCTAAACCGCAAAGAGAACCTTTCTTAACTGCAAGTGCAAGCTGTTCAAGCAAGGTTAAGGTTTCTACAGTTGCTCTTCCTTCAATAATGTCATCTAAAAGTGCAAGCATTTGTTTAGTACCTTCTCTACACAGAACACATTTGCCGCAGGATTCATTTTGTGTAAACTGCATAAAGTAGCGTGCAATTTTAACCATACAAGTTTGCTTGTTCATTACAACCAAACCACCGGAACCAACCATAGCACCAATGCTTATCAATGAATCAAAATCAAGAGGAAGGTCCAGATGTTCTTCTGTTAAACATCCGCCGGATGGACCGCCAATTTGTACGGCTTTAAATCCTGTATCTAAAATCTCTCCTTCATCATTCGTAATTCCGCCACCAATATTATTTACAATTTCACCTAAAGTTGTACCGAAGGGAACTTCAATTAATCCTGTATTTGCAACGTGACCAGTAAGGGCAAAGGTCTTTGTGCCCGGTGATTTCTCTTTACCAATTTTTTTAAATTCATCTGCACCCATATTTATTATTAGTGGAACTGTTGCAAGTGTTTCAACATTGTTTATTACTGTTGGTTTGCCATACAAGCCGCTTTGTGCAGGAAACGGAGGTTTTGGAGTAGGCATTCCTCGTTTGCCTTCAATAGACGACATAAGAGCTGTCTCTTCACCACAAACAAACGCCCCGGCGCCTTCCATTACATTTATCTTAAAACTTTCTCCGGAACCAAAAATATTTTCTCCAAGTATGCCAGACTTTTCAGCATCATTAACAGCTTTTCTTATTCGTTTAACTGCAAGCGGATATTCTGCGCGTACGTACACGTAACCTTCATTAGCACCTATGGCACGGGCTGCAATCATCATCCCTTCTATAACACTATGAGGATTACCTTCCATCACGCTTCTATCCATGAAAGCACCGGGATCGCCTTCATCTCCATTACAAATAATATATTTTTTTCCTTTAGGTTGAATGCGGGTTAAATCCCATTTTCTTCCAGCAGGAAAACCACCGCCGCCTCTTCCGCGGAGACCGGCTTTTAATATTTCATCACAAACTTCCTTATCGGTCATTTTAATAAAAGCTTTTTGCGAAGCTTTATAACCACCAAGAGCCACATATTCTTTTATATCTTCAGGATCAACAACGCCACAATTTTTTAGAACAAATCTAGATTGTCTTGTATAGAAAGGAATTTCTTTTGTTCCTTTACAATGTTCACCGGTTGCAGGAATTGAATAAAGAAGCCTGTCAATTATTTTGTGTTCTTTAAGTGTGGTCTCAACAATTTCCTTTACGTCTTCAGGTTTTACTTTTACATATAGCAAACCTTCCGGTTCAATTGTAACAAGCGGACCCATCTGGCAAAAGCCCTGGCAACCGCTCTCGGAAAGATAAATTCCATGATTGTGATTTTCTTTCTTTAATTCCGTAATAACATTTAAACCGGCATTAGCTATTTGATTCACGAATGCATTAAAAACTTTTTCTGCGCCGTTAGCCATACAACCTGTTCCGGCACAGATAATAATTCTTTTACTAACATTTTTGATTGACTGCTTATACTCTTTGGTAACAATATCCAGATTAATTGTTTCTTGCATTGTTCCTCTCCATCGTTATTATATTATCCACAATCTGATTGGCTTTCTCAGCAGTTAATTGTCCATGAACTTCATCATTTATAACCATAACAGGTGCAAGACCACAGGCACCAAGGCAGGAAACAGTTTCAACAGTAAAAAGCATGTCTGGCGTTGTAGTTTTCTTTTCATCCAATCCCAATTTTTCTCTTACCACATCAGCAAGCTTCATTGATCCTTTAACGTGGCAAGCGGTTCCGTCACAAACTCTTATCACATACTTCCCTTTTGCTTCCAGGGCAAAATGAGAATAGAAAGTAGCCACTCCATATACTCTTGCAGGTGATAAGTCTAAAGAAGTGGCTATAAATGACATAACTTCTTCCGGCAGATATCGATATTCTTCCTGTACTGCCTGAAGAATAGGAATTAACTTTGTCGAATCATACGCAAAGTGATCAAGCACTTCACACACTTTACTGAACTGTCGGCTTCTTGAAACCGATTGAATTTCTGTATCCATTTTAAAATATTTCTCCTGGGCTATCTTGAATGAGTAATTTTTTCCGTGAGTTTTCGTGATAGGACTGCAAGACTGGTTGAGAACCCGGCATGTTCAATTATTATATCTTTCGGAACTGCCAGAGAAACCGGAGCAAAATTCCAAATTGCAACAATTCCCCCATCTATCATTTGATTTGCAACTTCCTGTGCAACTTGTGCCGGTACTGTAAGAATTCCAACTTTAATATGCATTCTTTCCGCTAGATTAGTAAGTTTTCGTATTGGTAAAACTTTTACACCGTGAATTTTCCCGTCAATTTTAGCCGGATCATTATCGAAAGCAGCAATTATATTGACACCATATTTTTTAAGAGCATCGTAGCCAAGTATTGCCGAACCGAGGTTCCCGGTGCCTGCAAGAAATGCGTCAGTTAGATTATTCCAGTTAAGAAAACTTTCAATAGTTTCAATCAGTTCTTTTACATCATACCCAACCTTTGGTTTGCCTATAATTCCTGTATAAGCAATATCCTTACGAACCTGAGTAGGATCTAAATGTAAAGTATCAGAAAAAGTTGTAGTTGAAACTTCTGTTATATTTCTTTCCTGCAGGCTTTTAAGCAGTTGAAGATAAACGGGTAATCTTCTTAATGCTGGTTCCGGTATTTGTTTTAGTCCTGTTATCATCTTACATAATCGAGATTTTTTTCTCGATTAAAATAGAGAAATATTTCTCGATTGTCAATAGTATTGATTTCGAGAAATAAAAAATTATCGGTTTGAAAAAATATTTTTTAAATGATTTACCTGTTATTTGGAAAATCTTTGATGCGTACTTAATTTTTACCTGCAAAATTAAATTTTATCCTTCTGTCAAATGGAATCAAGCTTAATAATATTCTGGATAATTGTTTCATTTACAATCTGTATGATCAGAAGCTACGGTCTATTAAATCCGGAAGATAATCTGATGGGTAAAAACAAATCCGAAAAGAGGAAAAATCTATTCTTCTTCTTCACAAAAATCTGGTTTTCAACTTTACCTGTACTTTTAACTTTCTGGATATTCTTCTTCAAGTTGGATCAAGTGTTACTAATTACAGGAATTGATTTAGCAGAGTACAAAGTGCTTAAATCATTATTAATTTTAGTTATAGGAATTCCAATGATATTGATTTCAGGTTACCTTGGTAATAAATTATGGATGCTGATCTTCAGTAGGTACATCGACCCAAATGAATTAAACAAATTTTCTTTTTGGGAAAAGGAAATTGATCTGTAATTACAATATCTGCCACCAGGTTATTCTTTTCAGGTTTGATAAACAATTTAACCGGTCTAAAATATTTAAAATAAAAAGGCTGCACATTTTAGTAATTAAATGTACAGCCCGAAATCTTGAATAAATATTTTTCTCTAATTAATTAGAGATCTCCTCTTCCGTAATATGGGGCACTTTGTTTCTTAGTAATTACTTTAACTATCTCCTGTTTGTGAACTGATGTTTTTCCTCTGGCAAAATAGAGTTCATCTGAAATTCCCCAGCACATCATATTTACCGGGCAAGAATATATAACATCACCTAATAAAACATCGAAAAAGACTAAAGTAGATTTATCGGGATTCACCATAATAATTGGCGGAGCAGTTGCAAGAGTATCAGCATTACCGGCATATAAAACACCATCTTGAGAGAAAGTAATTGAAGATATTTTTGCGGTTGGATAAACTGTTGAAAAATCAAAATATTCAACAGCATTTGCCACATCCAATACTGAATCACTTACAACAGGGATTTTAAATATCTTTTCAACGTTATCTCTTGTTGCAGCTACATATAATGAATTCTGGAAATACCTAACTGAATTAACATCACCTTCAAAAGGATACTTTTCCAGTTTCTTTGGACTAGTGACAGTAATTCTATAAAGTTGATGATTGTCTGCAACACCTCCGGCCCAAATATGACCTTTATCATCAAAATCAATATCTTTTAGAGCCTTAGTAAATCCGGTTGACCAGGCTTTTGCCGCTGTATTTTCCTTAACGATAAATACAGCGTTTGTTGCCTGACGAATACAGTAAAGACTATTATCCGGACCATATTTCATTGTTGTAAATACAACAGAAGAGGTTGCGCTTCCCGGAGGGGCAAATGTGGTTTCAGATCCATCCGTTGCAATTTTTATAAAACCAATTTCTTTCACAACTGCACTGTTTGTAGCATGTATATAAATGTTACCCGCCTTATCAACAGCAACACAATTAGGTGCACGGTTAGTAACCTTAACAGCTTCACCGGCGGCTACCCTTAAACGATACTGAACCGGATCACTAAAGTAATCACTGTTAGTAACTGTACATTTAACCTGCAGTGTATCACCAGGATTATTTGGAGTACGAACCACTAATTTTACTGCAGTAGCTTCAAGAACGGTAGCCTGTGCTGAGCCAAAGTAAACAATGTTATTTTCTTTCACAGACGAAAAACCGGTACCGTTTATAGTAACTATATCTACTCCTGCCAATGATTCTGTAGCAGGTTCCAGACTTGATATTACAGGTTTTACTCCTTCCGGAGGTCTTGTATCCCACAAGCTTGGAGTTGTATCCTCATTACAGCTTATAAAAAGAGTTATAAAGAACAAACTCAACAAGCCAACAAGGAATTTCTTACTATTTAACATATTAAATTTCATTTTCATTTTTCTACCAAATTTTTGTTAGAACTTAATTTTAAAAACTATTTACACTTAAAATGCAAAGTTTACTGATATTCTATGCACATCATTTAAACCGCCTTCAGATATAGGGATGTAGCTGTAATCTGCTGCAAGCCATACGCCTGAAATTCTTTGCTGAACACCAATGCCAGCAGTTAAACCACTCTGAACATCATTTTGAGCAGAATAACCGGCTCTTAATGAAATGGTTTTCATAAACAAATATTCGGCACCAACATTAACCAACTGTTTATAATCTCTTGGATGAACAGCATCAACAGTAAGATTTAAAGCGTGCATTTCCTGGTTTACCTCTAACAAATCCATTGCATCGAAAGAAAAACCAATTTTAAAAGTAAGAGGTAGTTCAAAGTTGTCTTCTTCAAATTTTGTTTCCTTTGAGAAGTTTTTTATTACCATACCAAAGTTTAAGCTTTTAAAACCAGTATGGTATAAAACACCAAAATCGAAAGCGAAAGTATTAGTTCTTGCATTCACAACAGTTTTTGAGCCGCTTCCATCCAAACCAATTAAACCTGCGCCTAAATCCTGCATAACGTATTTAATATTAGCACCAATAGAAAATTTATCTGATAAAGCTTTTGCGTAACCAATACCAAATGATAAAGCAGTTGGGTTAAACAATCCTAAATCAAGAAAGCCCTGCTCATTATCGGCAAGGATTGTATGCTTCAAATCGCCATAATCAACTGTCTGAAAGAAAACACCGAACACACCGTAGTCTCCATTCATTGGGCTAAAAGCGATGCTGCCGTAAATGTGGTTAATATCTGCAAACCATTTTGTGTTACCAACGGAAGCATTAACCATATCCTGAATTCTTGCCATACCTGCAGGATTGAAAAACATAGATGATGAATTTCCTTCCATTGCAGTAATAGCATCACCCATTGAACTGGCACGTGCGTCGCAGGCAACGCTTAAAAATTTCATTCCAGTCTGGGCTAGCTTCTGTCTTTCCTGGCCCCACATTGCTGTAGATAATACCGAAAGGATTATACAGCTAATGCTAATAACAAACATATATTTTTTCATTATTGCACACCCGTTTTTTGCTAAAGTTTTCATATATCTCCTCCGGTTCAATTATCTTACTACTACAAATTTTTCAACAGATCTGTCACCTGTTTTAGTGTCTTCAATAATAGCAATGTAAACACCAGGCGCAATAAGTTGATTTGAGGAAGTCTGCTGGAACCAGTAATGATCACCACTTCCATCAGTATGTTCTATTGTATGTATTAACTCACCTAACTCGGTAAATATCTTAATTGTACATTCTCCGGGTATATTAAAGAAAGCAAGCTTGTTTGGTTCTTTTTCACCAAAGCGTAATTTATCTCCCAGGCTTGATGTAATGTGAAACGGGTTAGGTACAATTCTAACCTGGCTTAAGCTTGTTCCGGGTTGACGTTTAAGATTTGCCGGATCATAAGATTGTGAATAATAACGATTACTAACAAGTTGTTTCTTCCAAATTCCTAATGTACTGTTTGCTGTAATCTCAGGTCCTTTGGTTACCATATAGTAATAATATGAAAAACCTCTTTGCGGTTCCTTGTCATTATAGCTTCTTACAGATATATCATCAGTATCAAATATTTTAGTATAGTTACTATCATATCTTCCAACTGCTCTCCAAATTTCAAATCCTTTTAAGTTTGGATCACTTTCATAAACATCCCAGGTTAAAGCAATTCTATCACCACCGGAAGTAACATTAAATACTTTTGGAGGTAAAGGTGCTTCAGTAATATTATAACCGCTGTTATAGTTATCTATCGCTCTGCGAAAAGTCATCAGTAAAGAATCCTTTCCGGTCATAACAATTGTATTTTTCTTAAGAGAGGCTGCGTCTTTAGCAGTTTGATTAGTACCCGCCGATTCAAATTCTCTTTTATAAATCCTGCCGTGTTCAATACTTTTTGCACGGCTTAATCCGTTAACGGCTTCCGCAATAACAATAACTACACTATCACCCGGTCCTATTGTATAAGGTCCATATCCATTACAGAATGAATATCCATCAGTTCTACCCATTGCAGGATCAACACCTGCTGTAGTAGTAAAATCACCATCCGGATCAGCTTTATCGCAATGCCGTATTGATTTATGACCTCTTGATATCCAGCCATATTCACCAGCCATTCTAACTTTATCATATTCACTCGAACTGAATGATGTGTAAGGTTCATCTGAACCGACATAATCAGTAGTAGAAGGTTGCCCCGGATCATCTGAATGATCAGTTGCTGATTTATCCGCATGTAAAGTTACAACACCGGCAAACTGAGGAGCGCCAAGTCTTCCAATCGTATCGCCAGCAGAAACAAATTCAGCAGATGTCCAAAGAGGTCCACCAAGGTTATCATAAGCAGTAAAAATGGGAGCCGGACCATGCCATACCCATTGTGCTCTTATACCATCAGGATTATCAGGATCATTTTTAACTCCATCACCGCGTGTATCAATCATCGTGTTTGTACCCCAACCGGTTGAGTTACCAATTTCATAACGTGTATTTGCACAAGGAGCTAACCTGTATTGGAAATAAAGATAAACCCCGGTAAGTGTTTTATTAGGAAGTTCAATCTCATCATCTGCATCAATGTTGCCGGTATTTTTCAATGTGTATTCCATTATATGGTAATCATCATGAAACTCCTGGCTCCATTGCATAATTTTTCTTGTCATTGTAATACCGGTTTTAGTATTGCAAACATTTACAATCATCCTATCCGCAGGTATAGTAGGATCAACTTCATCCACAACAGAAGAAATTCTTTCACTAAGTATTCCATCAGCATATACTTCAGGTTTATCTATTTTGCTTATCGTATTAAATACCATAGGAGTAAATTCTCCAACTCCAGTTGCACGCGGACCAACGTGAACCACTTTGAAATCATAATTCTCACCATTTTCATCAACAAAGTTAGTAGTTCCAATCCACAATGCTTTTGCTGCCTGAATATCCGTATAGTCATATAATCCAGGCCATCTCATGCCATCCTGCTGATTTGCACCCGCTCTTCCAATTTCTATTTCGCAACCAATAGAAGAATAGAAATTGTTCAGTTCTCCAACAGCAAGCCAGTTTGTCTTTACAGAAACCTGCCCAAAACTAAATTGAGGCTGGAATAAAAGACAAATCAAAATGAGTAAGCCTGAGAGCGGGATAATTCGTTTCTTAAATATTTCTATAAACATTATTTTATCCTCATTTTTTTTACACTTTTTTATTTCAATCATTTCAAACCGCCTTTCCGGGAATTAGAATAATTCTAAATTAAATTTAATTCCCCAGAATATATCCCGTGGGTTTAGAAACGTTATATAGTCCTGGTTCGGCATATCTATATATGATTTATTCTTCCTCCATTCTGCTTTTTGTTCTTCAGAAGCATTAGGATCCCAGGCATGGTATTCACCAATTCTGTAATCACCAATTTTGTCCTCACCGTATTCATATGTAGTACCATCTGTTGTATTGGACCAACCAATTTTTGGTGAGCCGTCAGGATTTTTTGAAAAATCATTAAATGCTTCAGCCGGCAAATGAAGGGAATTGTAATAAGCTCTTGTATCATTTCCATCATAGAAAGCATAGCTGTTCATATATTTGAAATTGAATACGTTAGATACGTCAACAAAAAATTGCAAATTTACAGGACCAAATTTAAAGCTCTTACTTAAACGAAGGTCTAAACTATAATTATCTCTCCATCTAACATTATCAACTACACCAGGCATATCGGAACCACCTGTCCATGTACCATAAGAACCGGCACTCCAGTAACCAAGCAGGTTAAGACGCCATTCTTCCAATGGATAAATTCCTGCGACTTCTGGTCCAAATTCAATAGGTGTAAATAAGTCAATATTGAAACGGGCATAAGGAGCTGGTTTAGGTCTTCCTTCATAAGTGCTCCTGGTTTCAGTATCATAAAGCAACTGATAATTTCTTTCTTCAACTAAGCTTTGATAATGTAATGGATAACCAAAGATACCATAGGTTCTAACCTGGTAAGTATAATTGATGAATCCCTGAATCCAGCTGCCCCTGTTTTTAGTAACAGTGGCTTCAAAACCTCGTACATCAGAATACTGGTTGGGTTCACTTACGTAATAGTCAACAGTTTGATCACGATTGATATACCGAACAGTTCTTGCTTCAAGTGAATTGTCTTTGTAGAAACCAGCAAGACGTATTAAGAATTGATCTAAAAGATTCTGTTCAAAACCTAATTCATACTGGATTGTTCTCTGCAAATCAATATTAGGATTTGAAATTCTATCTATATTCTTTGTAGCTTCAGAACTTTGTCTGAGTAGATAAAGCTGAGAAGGATCGGGCATTTGTCTGAAATGACCGTAATTAAAGAAAAGTTTACTGTTATCCGAAATTGGGAATGCAACACCTAATCTTGGGCTAACATACAATTTCTTTTCAGTAGGTGATTTAACAAGAATCTTGTCTATATCACCGGAGTTTTCTGCTGAAAATGCAGAAGAATAAAGATCATATTCATACCAGGTTCCACCGGCATGCGAGTAGTCTAAACGTACTCCCACATTTGCAACCATTCCTTCAAATTCCAATTTATCCTGTACATACAATGCACCCCTAACAGGATATTTGTGCCATTTATTAGTATAACGTCCGTCTGGTAAAACCCAGTCGTATGAACCATAATTAGAATAATTGTCTGAGTAAATAAACTCAAAACCGGATTTAATCTGGTTGAATTTATCAAGCTGACTTACAAAATCAAATCTGGAAGAATATGAAACAACGTTACTTGAATCTCTCGAAACTCCAAAACCGATTGTAGTTCTTAAACCGGCTTGAGTTGTAGCAAATTCATAAGAGTCACCAAAGAATCCAAACGGTGCTTCATCAACGTAATAGGAATTTCCGAACTTATAGACCCTGGAAGTATCTCTGAATCTATCGTGATTTGTATTATAATCTGATTCAAATCTTGTAATGGATATTTCATAAAATGTAGAGGAGTTTAACGCATGTGTAAACTTTAACCCCTGCATATTTCTTTTAACTGTGGAAGGACAATAATAAGAAGGAGAAAAAATTCTTGAATTCGTGAATTGCCCGTTATCCATTACATCTGCAACACTTGCTGCTGATGCAAACATACCGGTACCACCGGCGCGGCTTGTATTAGTTCCTTCCTGTGTTCCAAACAATCCATCAAAAGATACTTTCATTCCCGGTGCTACATCTGATGTTAATTTGAATTGAATGTTTTCGTTTTCAATTCCATCAGTTGCAAGAGGAATAACATACATGCTGCTATTGCGCACGTAAGAAACCGAGAATCTTAAATTACCAAGGTAACTGCTAACACCCGGGAATGGACCCGCAACTGTTGCATCAATATCATAATCAGGTTTAGTAATATCTACTTCTCTTCTCATTTGCCACAGGAATAAACGTTGGGCAGCCTGTGGAGTTAAATCATTTGTAGGATCATTATCTTTCAAAGTATTTGCTGAAATCTGATTCCAGCCAACAAAGTCTTTATACTGTTTTTGTGTAAAAGCATCCCATGCTCCGCTGGTGGTTCCTGTCCATGCAACAGCAGGATCAACAAAAGGCTTAATCCAAAAACTATTTACATCATTAGGTGAAGAACCAAAATGTTTTTGTGTAACAGGGCTGTATCTTCCCTGGAAGCTAACAGAATATTTATCTTTCTTACCTTCCTTTGTAACAACGTTAACCAAACCAGAACGAATATTTCCATACTCAGCATTAAAGCCACCTGT
>QZKB01000011.1 GCA_003599415.1 Ignavibacteriales bacterium
TGGTAAAGCTAATGAAGTTACTGATGCAATTTCCAAAGGTATTGATGACGCAAAGAAAAATGTTTATAAAGTTCGTGTTGTCAAAGGTACTATTCCTCATCCTATTGTAGGTAAGTTTGGTGCTGGTAGAGTTATGCTTAAACCGGCTACTCCAGGTACAGGTTTAATTGCCGGTGGTGGAGTTCGTGCTGTGTTAGAACTTGCCGGCGTGCAGGATATATTAACTAAATCACTTGGTTCAAGCAATCCTCACAATCAGGTTAAAGCTACTTTGAGCGCTTTGTTAAACCTTACAGATGCAAGAACTATGTCAAGAAAAAGAGATTTGACTTTATCAGAATTGTTTAATTCCTAATTGAGGATCTAATTTAGATGGCAAAGAAATTAAAAATTACTCAGACCAAAAGTGTTATCGACAGACCAAAAACACAAAAGCTTACTATTAAAGCTTTGGGTTTAGGAAGACCGAACTATACAGTTGTTCATAACGATACTCCTCAGATAAGAGGAATGATAAACAAGGTAACTCACCTGGTTATTTTTGAAGAAGTAGAAGAATAAGGAAATTTTAAGATGGATAGATTAAGTAATCTTAAACATGCAAAAGGTTCTGTTAAAAAGAGAAAGAGAGTTGGACGCGGCCAGGGAAGCGGACACGGCGGAACTTCTACAAGAGGTGAAAATGGACAGCTTTCCCGTTCAGGTGCTAAACACAGATTGTGGTTCGAAGGCGGCCAGATGCCTTTGATGAGAAGGCTTCCTAAAAGAGGTTTCCATAGTCCTTTCAAAGTTGTTTACCAAACTGTTAATCTTGAAAGATTACAGAAATTAGTTGATGATAAAAAAATAGCAGATGCTACAGTTAATGCCGCTGTGTTGTACAAATGCGGATTAATAAGAAAAGCTGCAGCTCCTTACAAAGTTTTAGGCGAAGGAGATATTAAAACAAAATTAAATGTTGAAGCTTTTGCGTTTAGCGAATCTGCTAAACAGAAAATAGAAGCTGCTGGTGGTAAAATAAAATTAATCGAAGTTTAATGGCTAAAATTCAAGAAACCTTCAGAAATATTTTTAAGATTCACGAACTCAGGCAGAGAATTTTATATACTCTTGCCCTGTTGGTGATTGTAAGACTTGGCGCTCATATCACACTGCCAGGTATTGATTCATCTGTATTGGCCGATGCAATGGCAAACAGTACATCAGATAACCTGTTTGGATTATATGACCTGTTTGTCGGCGGTGCTTTTCATAATGCCGCAATTTTTGCATTAGGTATAATGCCTTATATCAGTGCATCTATTATTATTCAGTTGATGACTGCAGTTGTACCTTACTTCCAAAAATTACAGCAGGAAGGTGAAGAAGGCAGAAAGAAGATGAACCAGCTTACACGTTACGGAACAGTTCCTATTTGCGCAATGCAGGCATGGGGCGTTACTGTTCATCTTACAAACCTTGCACCTAACGGCATTCCTGTTGTTCCTTTAAGTATTCAGGGAATCGGTTTTACACTTTCAACAATTGTTATTCTTGTTGCCGGTACAGTCTTTATGATGTGGATGGGTGAACAGATAACTGAAAAAGGAATTGGTAACGGAATTTCTCTTATAATCTTTATAGGTATTATAGATAGGTTCCCTTATGCAATACTTGACGAATACAGGTTATTATCATCAGGCCAGAGAAATATAATTGTTGAAGTTATGATCCTGATCTTCATGGTCTTTATTATTGCAGGTGTTGTTTTAGTTACACAGGGGACAAGAAGAATTCCCGTTCAATATGCAAAGAGAGTGGTCGGTAGAAAAGTTTACGGTGGTGTAACTCAGTATATTCCTTTAAGAGTAAATACAGCTGGAGTAATGCCTATAATATTCGCTCAGTCAATTATGTTTATTCCAAGTACAGTATTATCGTTCTTCCCTAACAGTGAATTTATGCAAAGTGTAGCAGGATTTTTTGAGTTTAGATCGGTTACCTATTCGATTATCTATGCTGTTATGATTATATTCTTTACCTACTTCTATACTGCTATTGCATTCAATCCTAAAGATGTAGCAGATACAATGAAGAAGCAGGGCGGTTTCATTCCAGGTATTAGACCAGGAAAACAGACCTCTGAATTTATTGATAATATATTGACAAAAATTACATTACCCGGATCATTCTTCCTGGCAATTATAGCAATACTTCCCGCTTTCGTATCAGGTTTTGGTGTATCCGGTCAGTTCGCATCATTCTTTGGCGGAACAAGCTTGCTGATTGTTGTTGGTGTTGCGTTGGATACTTTACAGCAGATTGAATCTCACTTATTGATGCGTCACTATGATGGATTTATGAAATCCGGAAAGATAAAAGGAAGAAGGTAGTTCTTAATTGTGATTCTGATTAAGACAAAGAAAGACGTTGATTATATAAAAGAAAGTTGTAAAATAGTTGCGGAAACATTATTACTACTAAAAAAAAATGTTAAACCGGGCATTTCAACTTTTGAACTTGACAAGATAGCGGAAGATTATATACTTAGTAACGATGCAAGATCTGCGTTTAAAGGATATTCGCAGGGTGGTTCTTTGAAATTTCCTGGTTGTATTTGCGCTTCAATTGATGAAGAAGTTGTACACGGTATACCAAATCATAACCGCAAATTAAATGAAGGCGAAATTATTTCACTTGATTGCGGTGTAGTTAAGAATAATTACTACGGCGATGCTGCTATTACGGTTGTGGTTGGTCAGGTTTCTGATGAAAAGATGAAATTGATGAAAGCTACAGAAGAATCCTTGTACAAGGGAATTGCGCAGGCAGTTAAAGATAATCGTGTTCACGATATTTCAAATGCAGTACAGGAATATGTTGAAGCAAACGGATATTCGGTTGTAAGAGATTTAACAGGTCATGGAGTTGGTAAAAGGCTTCATGAAGATCCTTCAATACCGAACTACGGTGTAAAAGGTACTGGTGCCAAATTAAAGAACGGAATGACGCTGGCAATCGAACCGATGGTGAATCTTGGAGGATATAAAGTTAAAATGCTTGAAGACGGCTGGACAGTTGTAACCAATGATGGTCTTCCTTCAGCTCATTTTGAGCATACTATTTTAATAAATGACGGTACACCGGAAATTTTAACGGTAGCTTAAATTATGGCAAAACAAGGTCCTATTAAAGTTGATGGAGTTATCACTGAAACTTTACCTAATGCTCATTTCAGGGTAAAGTTAGATAACGGTCACGAAATTTTAGCTCATATTTCCGGGAAAATGCGGATGCATTTTATAAAGATTTTGGTAGGCGATAAAGTTGCAATTGAACTTTCGCCGTATGATTTAAATAAAGGCAGAATTACTTACAGATATAAATAATGATGGAGCAGTAATGAAGGTTAGAGCTTCAGTAAAAAAGATGTGTGATAATTGCAAGATAATTAAACGCAAAGGCGTTGTAAGAATTATTTGTAAAAATCCTAAACATAAACAAAGACAAGGTTAAAATAAGGAGATTTTAGTTTGGCTCGTATAGCAGGCGTCGACTTACCTAAAAACAAGAAAGCTTTTATTGGATTGACCTATATCTTCGGAGTTGGTCAGCATACAGCTATGGAAATATTAACCAGAGCTAAAGTAAATCCTGATAAAAGAGTTCACGAATTAACTGAAGAAGAAATTGCAGAAATCCGTTCGATAATGACCTCCGAATATAAAGTGGAAGGTTCATTACGTTCTGAAGTTCAGCAAAATATTAAACGTTTAATGGACATTGGTTCTTACAGAGGATTAAGACACCGTAAAGGTTTACCTGTAAGAGGACAGAGAACCAGAACCAATTCAAGAACAAGAAAAGGTAAGAGAAGAACTGTTGCCGGTAAGAAGAAGACCCCGGCTAAGAAGTAAAATTGAAAATTAGGAGACTATAGACTTGGCAAAAGCAGTTAAAAAAACAAAGAAAAGAGTCCATGTTGATGCAGTTGGTGTTGTTCACATCAAAGCTACCTTTAACAATGTGATTGTTACAATTACAGATATTTACGGTAACACAATATCCTGGTCGTCTGCAGGAAAGAACGGCTTCAAAGGTTCAAGAAAGAATACACCGTTTGCAGCACAGGTATCTGCCGAAGCATCTGCTAAAGAAGCTTTCGACCT
Organism: Ignavibacteriales bacterium; assembly: GCA_003599415.1. Lineage (GTDB taxonomy): Bacteria > Bacteroidota > Ignavibacteria > Ignavibacteriales > SURF-24 > SURF-24. The sequence goes on from QZKB01000011.1 coordinate 4,149, forward strand.
TGGACTTAGAAAAGTTGACGTATATGTTAAAGGTCCTGGTGCAGGCAGAGAAGCAGCTATAAGAGCATTAAATACAAATGGTTTGGAAGTTATGTCAATAAAGGATATTACACCAATTCCACATAACGGATGCAGACCACCAAAGAAAAGAAGAGTTTAATCAACGGAGAAATTTTAGATGGCAAGATACACTGGTTCAGTTTGTAAATTATGTAGAAGAGAAAAACAAAAATTATTTCTTAAAGGAAGCAAATGCTTCTCGGAAAAATGTATTGTTGAAAAGAAGAACTATCCTCCTGGACAGCATGGACTTTCAAGAAGATCCAAATTTTCTGAGTATGGTGTTCAGTTAAGAGAAAAACAGAAAGTAAAAAGAATTTACGGATTGCTTGAAACACAATTCCATAACAACTTTGAAAAAGCTAATAAACAGAAGGGCGTTACCGGCGAAAACCTTATAAAACTTTTGGAAAGAAGATTTGATAATGTTATATACAGATTGGGATTTGCTCCTTCAAGAAAATCTGCCCGTCAGTTAATTCGTCACAGACATTTATTAATTAACGATCAGATAGTTGATATTCCTTCTTATATTATTTCTCCGGGCGATGTTATTAAAGTTAGAGAAAAAAGCAAAACACTGGATCTAATTCACAATTCTCTTAAGAGAACTAAGGACAATGTATATTCCTGGCTTACAATAGATAAAGCATCATTAACAGGTACATTTTTACAGGTTCCGGAAAGAGTTGACGTACCATTGAATGCTAATGAACAGCTTATAGTTGAGCTATATTCTAAGTAATAACTTTTATAACAAGTTAAACAAAGAGAGGAAATAATGAGTTACCCTTTTATTAAAATGCCCGAAGCTGTTGTTTTAGATGAGACTTCATACACGAATAATTATGGAAAATTTACCGTTCAGCCACTTGAACGAGGTTATGCTGTTACATTAGGTAACTCTTTAAGAAGAGTACTTCTTTCATCAATAACCGGCGCAGCTATAACTGCGATTAAAATTGATGGTGTACTTCATGAATTTAGTACTGTCCCGGGTGTTGTTGAAGATGTTAGTGAAATTATTCTTAACCTTAAACAGGTTAGAATGAAAATCCTTAATAAGAAAACATATAAGTTCGATTTATCTCTGAATGGACCGCATACAATTACAGCTGCAGATTTGCAGAAGTTCTGTGCTGATATTGAAATACTTAATCCTGATTTACACATTGCTACACTGAACAAAGATGCTAAACTTAATATGGAAGTAAGATTTGGTGTTGGTAAAGGTTATGTACCTTCCAGTGAACAGGTAATTCCAGATCAGACAATCGGTTTGATTCCTATTGATTCAATTTATACACCGATTAAAAATGTAAAGTATGATATTGAAAACGTGCGTATTGGTGAAAAGAATGACTATGAAAGACTAACTATTGAAGTTAACACAGACGGTTCAATTACACCTGAAGATGCGCTTACAAATTCAGCAAAGATTTTAAGAGATCATATTCAGATGTTCATCAACTTTGATGTTGAACAGGAAGAAGAAAAAGTTGTTAGCGAACAGGATGCTGAGAAAGAAAGAATAAAGAAAATATTGTTAACAAGTGTTGATGATCTTGAATTAAGCGTACGTTCGCATAACTGCCTTAAAGCAGCAAACATTAAATCTCTTGCAGACTTAGTCCGCAGGGATGAAAACGAAATGCTCAAATTCAGAAACTTCGGCAGAAAATCTTTAGCCGAACTTATTGAAATTGTAGATAACTACGGACTTGAATTTGGTATGGACGTAGATAAATATATAAATGAAAAAACCGATAACAATTAATTGCAAGAGAAGGTTGAATAATGAGACATAACAGTAAAGGAAGAAAATTAGGCAGAACTGCAAGTCACCGCGAAGCAACTCTTGAAGCGCTTTCAACTGCTTTACTAAAATATAAAAGAATTAAAACTACTGTTGCTAAGGCTAAGGAAACCAGGACTTTTGTTGAACCTTTAATTACAAAAGCAAAAGAAAACAGCGTTCAGGCTAAAAGACATGTTGCAAGGTTTATTAAAGATAAAGATGTTGTTAAAGAATTATTCGGTGAAATAGTACAGAAGATTGGTGAAAGACCAGGCGGCTATACACGCGTTGTTAAACTTGGCAGAAGATTAGGCGATGCAGCAGAAATTGCGCTGATTGAATTAGTTGATTATAACGAAGTTGCTAACCTGAAGGCTACCGAAAACAAAGAAAAGAAAGCCGAGAAGAAAGAAAAACAGGCAAAGGAAAAAGCTGAAGAAGCTAAAGTAGTGGAAGAAACTCCACAGGCTTAATAAGAAATAAATCTTTTATAAAAAAGAGTAACCAAACCGGTTGCTCTTTTTTTGTTTTTACAAATAGATTGAATTGCATTGAATGGAGAATATTGAATTACATAAAGTAGTCTTTAGCATCAAAGAACTTCCGGCAACGGGCTTGCCAGAAATTGTTCTTTGCGGAAGATCCAATGTTGGTAAATCATCTTTTATTAATTCATTGTTCAACAAAAAGAATCTTGCAAAGACAAGTTCCACTCCCGGGAAAACAAGATCTATAAATTATTTTCTTGTTAATAATGCCTACTTTCTTGTTGACCTGCCGGGATACGGATTTGCAAAAGCATCAAAGACTGATAAAGAAAAATGGGAGAGGCTTATAAACGATTACTTCAAAGCAAGTAAAAATATTTTTCTCGCTGTTCACCTTGTAGATAGCCGGCACACTCCCACAGCCTTAGATGTAACAATGAATAATTATCTTGCCTCAGAAAAAATTAAAACATTAGTAGTCCTTACCAAAGCAGATAAACTGAACCAGGCAGAGAAAAGTAAAGCGGCAAAACAAACTACAGCAATTTTTCCCCAGATTGAAATAAATGTGAATTCATTTTTCTATTCATCCGTTTCCGGTACCGGTCATAAAGAAGTAATGAATTTCTTTAAAAAAAGTTTACAGCAGCATTAATAAACCTCTTTACAGTTTGCAATTTTTTAATTCAAGGTTTATATTTCTTTCTGGTATAACAAATTCATTAAAGAATAATTGATTGAATGATTACTGAAAAATTAAAGAAACGTTTAATAACATTTTCGGTTATACCATTACTGGCATTAATCTCAATCCTTATTAATGATATTTATATCCGTGCCGGTATAATAGCTGTCATTGTTATATACGTTGGCTTTATTATTTTCCTCCGGGATTCAGCACGTTCCGATGAACCTGCTGCTGAACCTGTACAACCTGTTTCAATGCCTGAGCAACCGACCTATGAACCTGATGCCGGTGAATCCATTACAATTATTTCCCCGAATAAAAATATTGAAGTAATTACCGCGGATAATTTTGTACCTGAACTTCATTCCGGTAAGAGACAATATTTCAAGCCGCCTGATTTAAAAGAAAGTTTTGAGAAGATTGCAACAGAAGCACTTCCCCCAAATGTTGGGCACGATGAGCAGTTTTCATTTCTGATTGATAAAATTCTTACTGTTATTAAAGATGCTTACTATGCTCATACGGCGGTGTTCTTCTGGTACAATAAGAAAAAAGAAAAACTTACACTCGAAAGATATGTCTCGGTGTCTAAAGAAATTACCCAGAGAAAATTTGATCTTGAAGATGATATACTCAGTAAGATTGTAATTAAAGAAGAACCGGAATTATTAACTGACATTACTACAACCGCCGAACCTGATGTTATAAGATATTACAACTCACCGCAGGGAATTAAGAGCTTTGTAGGTGTACCTTTATTCTACGGAAAACATCTCTCCGGAATTCTTGCTCTTGATTCAAAAGTAAACGATGCATTCGGAATCGAGACAATCTATTCTCTTGGAAGATTTGTAAGAATAATCTCAATGATAATTGCTTTGTTCGATGAAAAGTATAAAGATTCTCTTGCAGAACAAAGATTGAACGGGTTGTTAAGTTTGATTAATGGCGATAAGTATTTTGAAACCGAGGATGAACTTTATAACCTTATTGAACATTCGCTAAAGACATTAATAAACTGGGATGCATTTACATTCATCTTTTATGATCCGCTTGAACAGAAATTTAAAACTACAAAGGTTGTTAACAATACTTCACTTAAATATGTGGGCGAGCATCTTGAAGTTGAAATATCCGGTACGTTTGTAGGTAAAAGTATAATAAGCGGTATCCCTGTAAAAATTGATGATACTTCTTCTGCAAATATTCCGAGATTCGCAAAGTCGGAAGATGTAAGCTTTGACGGATCCTTCCTTTCAATACCGTTGGTTTACGATAACCAGAATTACGGTGTAATCTGTTTTGAAAGCTTAAAGAAAAATGCTTACACAAATTCCGATGTTCAATTCCTTAAGAATGCTTCAAGGCTTTTCGCGTTTGTGATTTATTCTTACTCAACTCAATCAGTGCTAAAAAAATTACTTTCTGTTGATGTTGATACTTTTACTCTTAACAATGAAGCATTTATACAGCGGCTTAACTCGGAAGTATTAAAAGCAAACCAGCTTAAGGTTCCTGGTGCTATTGCACTTGTTTACATAGATGAATTTCTTGAGCAGGAATCATTATTTGAAGGGAATCCTTTCCCGAAAGTTTTGAAGGCTGTGGCGCAAACAATTTCCGAAGAGATAAATCCAACCAACCTTCTTGGCAGAATTAACGACAGAACATTTGGAGTATACTTCTTTAATACTAACACAAAAGATGTATTCCTTTGGGCAGAAAAATTAAGAATCAAGATTGCACGCAAACCAATATCTGTCGTATCCAAACAAACCACATTTACAGTTTCCATCGGTGTTGCTTCAACGCAGAATAAAACAGACGTTGAAGAAATAATTTACAATGCCGACCTTGCTCTAAAGAAAGCTTTGGAGAAGGGTGGAAATGCCGTCAGGAATATTAACTGAGTTTTCCCTTGAATAATTTTATTGTCATAATCCTTGATGGAGTTGGCGTTGGTGAATTACCTGATGCCGGAAAATATTTTGATGAGGGAAGCAATACTCTTGCAAATATGGCTGATGCTGTTGGTGGTTTAAGTTTACCCAATCTTGAAAAGTCTGGACTGGGTAACATTATTGATATCAATGGAATAAACAGAGTAAATAATCCAGTCGCTTCTTATGGAAAGATGACAGAAGTATCCAACGGGAAGGATTCAATTACCGGGCACTGGGAAATTGGTGGGATAAAAGTTGAGTTTGACTTTCCGTATTATCCAAATGGCTTTCCAAAGGATTTGGTTGATGAATTTATTAAGCTTACTGGTATAAAGGGAATTCTCGGAAACATCCCGGCTTCAGGAACAGAAATTATTAAAGAACTTGGTGAAGAACATTTACATACCGGTTTCCCGATAATATATACAAGCGCTGATTCAGTCTTTCAGATTGCAGCACATGAAGAAATTATTCCGCTTAAAAGACTTTATGAAATTTGTGAAATTGCGAGAGAGAAAATTCTTGTCGGCAAAGATTCTGTTGGTAGAGTAATTGCACGTCCTTTTATTGGTGAACCCGGAAAATTTACCCGGACAACTAACCGTAAAGATTTTTCAATGGACCCGGTTGCCGATACAATCCTGGATGTATTACTTCGAAATGGAATTCAGACAATTGGAATAGGTAAGATTAACGATCTATACAATTACCGCGGCATTAAGATTAATAAAAAAACTAAATCTAATATTGAAGGCATTCAGAAAATAATTGAAAGCTGCGTGAACGAAAAGAATAGTTATATCATGGCTAACCTTGTAGATTTTGATGTTTACTTCGGGCACAGAAATGATTCGCAGGGATTTGCAAAGGCGTTAACCGAGTTTGATTTGCGTTTGCCTGATATAATTAACTCTCTTGATGATTCTGACAGACTAATCATTACATCCGATCATGGAAATGATCCTACTACTCCAAGTACTGACCATAGCAGAGAATATGTTCCATTGCTTTATTTCAGGAAAGATAAACCGGGGAGTAATCTGGGAACAAGAGAAACTTATTCTGATGTGGCAAAAACCGCAGGTGATTTTTTTAATGTTTCCAATTCACTCAAAGGGAAAAGTTTTTTGAATGAATGATTCTAATTTTACATCAGAACAAAAAAATGAGAGCAGTAAATCCAATGAAAGTGCTGCTAGGATAATAGCTGAAGTTCAGGGAATTCCATTGGAAATTGCAGTGTGGTTTTTATCTGTAAAAGGGAAACTTAAAGGAACAGACTTCTGTAAAAAAATTACTAGGACGAATGATTTACAAGGATGATTATCTTGTTGATACCGGAATCCTGCTGGACCATGTTTGTTCGGTGAACAACAAACGAACTGTTCTTGAAAAAGTGATGCGTGAAAGAGTTTGTTATACAACTGTGCTTAACGCAGCTGAATTATTTTTTGCAGCAGAATCCGTTAATGAAAAAGATGTAGTAAGAAAATTATTAAATGCGATAAAGGTTTTAGGTACGCCGGCAAAGTACAGTATTTATGTGAATGATTTTTTTGGTAAGGTTT
>QZKB01000053.1 GCA_003599415.1 Ignavibacteriales bacterium
AAAAACTTAAGATACAAGATGCTATGAATTGGTATTCAATTAAAATAGCCAAGGAGAATCATCTCGAGTTATTTGATTTTGGTGGTGCAGGCGTACCAAATGTTGATTATGGTCCAAGAAAATATAAATCAAAATTTAATGGAGATCTTAAAAATTTCGGAAGAGTCTACTATTATCATCGACATAAAACGAGTAAATTATTAGAAAATGTATACAGATTTAAAAAAAAAATCATTTAATAGTGTATTAATAGATATATCTCATCCTGCAAAAGTTCATTTATTTAAAAATCTTTATAATGAACTGACAAAAAAAGGTTATCATATATTTTTTACAACAAGAAATCAAAAATCTATAATCGAGTTATTAGAAATATATAACTTCAAATATGTTGTTATTGGTAAGAAGAATGATTCTATTTTTATGAAATTTTTTAATCAGCTTAACTATATAATCAAGTTGAAAAGAATAATTTCTAATCAGGGAGTAAAAATTGCAATAGGTTCAATAACTTTATCATTACTTCATATTTTATATAAAGGTTTTCATTTAGTAATGTTGGATGATGATGATGATGATATTCAACCTTTTATATCCTATTTGGCGCATCCTTTTTGCGATACTTTACTTTCACCTTCACCTTTGAAAGGTCACAGAAATAAAGGAAATACTATTTTTTATTTAGGTTATCACGAATTAGCCTATCTTTATCCTACTAGATTTAAACCTGATAAAAAAATTTTGAGCCAAGCAGGTTTGACTAATAAAGAAAAATATTTTGTTTTGCGTTTTAATTCATTTAAAGCTCATCACGATATTGGTGCTCAGGGTCTTGCTCTCGAAAATAAAAGAAAACTTATTATAACTCTTAAATCTTATGGAAAGATTTTTATAACTTCAGAAAGAGAACTTGAACCTGAATTTGAAGCATACAGAATAAAAATAGATCCGCATAAGATTCATTCCTTTTTATATTATGCCACAATGTTTATAGGCGATAGTCAAACAATGACTTCGGAAGCAGCTATATTAGGTGTTCCAGCATTTAAATGTAATTCATTTGCGGGTAAATTAACTGTTCCTAATGAAATTGAGAATAAATATGGGTTATGTTATTCATTCCAACCCCATGAATTTGATAAGATGCTTTCAAAGATTAAAGAATTACTTATTAACAAAAACTTAAAACAAGAATGGGCTGTTAAAAGACAAAGATTACTAAATGATAAAATTGATGTCACAGCTTTTTTAGTTTGGTTCATTGAAAATTATCCTAATAGTACAACCGGATTTATAAGCAATCCAGAAATTCAATATCAATTTAAATGAAAATTCTTTCTATAGTTGGTGCCAGACCCCAATTTATTAAACTTGCCTCTTTATCAAAGAAATTAAAACAATTTCATGATGAAATTATTATTCATACTGGGCAACATTTTGATAAAGAAATGTCCGACTTATTTTTTAAGGAATTGGAAATTTCTAAACCAGATTATAACTTAGAAATTAATTCTGGTAATCACGGTGAACAAACTGGCAGAATGTTGATCGAAGTAGAAACAGTCGTCTTAAAAGAAAAACCTGACATTGTAATTGTTTTTGGGGATACAAATTCTACCTTAGCAGGAGCATTGGTAGCATCTAAATTACATATTCCGGCAATTCATATTGAAGCGGGTCTAAGAAGTTTTAATAGAAATATGCCAGAAGAAATTAATAGGATAATAGCAGACCATACTTCAGATTACTTATTTGCTCCAACACAAATTGCGATAAAAAATCTATGCGCAGAAGATCTTTCTTCAAAATCGTATTTGACTGGGGATATCATGGTAGATTCGCACAGATCAGCTATGTTAAAAGTTCAAGATGACGAAAGTTTATTTAAATATTCTATAAATAAGAACAATTACTATTTGCTTACATTACATCGTCCATATAATGTGGATAATCCAGCGTTGCTTAATAGAATACTATTCGAATTAGGCAAATTAAATGGAAAGATTGTTTTTCCAGTTCATCCAAGAACAAATAATATTATAAATCAAAACAACATTATTATTCCTTCTAATTTTATAATAACTAAACCACTTGGGTACTTAGATTTTGTTAGTTTACAATCCAATAGCTATAAAATAATCACTGATTCAGGTGGTATTCAAAAAGAAGCATATATACTAAAAAAACCATGCATAACCTTGCGTTCCGAAACTGAATGGGTAGAAACTGTTAATGCAGGGTGGAATCTCTTAATAAATCCTTCTATTGAATCCTACTATGCAGAAAAAATTGAATCTTTTTCACCCTCTCTAAAATATGAAAACATTTTTGGTGAGAATGTTACAACCAAAATGATTGAAATTATCAATAATATTTCTTGATAAGAAATAAAACTTTCATCGCTTTAAAGTTCAAAATTAGCAAATGAAAAATTTTTCCTTATCTCTCTATAATCAGTTCTTACTATCTTTAATTAAGAACAATTATAGTCTGCTATCCTTTATTTCTCAGTCAAATAATTACAAAGAAAAAATAATTGTTCTTCGTCATGATGTGGATATGCTTCCCTTAAATTCTTTACATACAGCAGAGATAGAAAATTCCTTGGGAATACAAGGCTCTTATTATTTCAGGATTGTTCCGCAAAGCTTTAATGAGAAAATAATAAAACAGATTGCTGATTTAGGTCATGAAATTGGCTACCATTATGAAGAAATGGATACAGTGTATAGAAAATGGAAAATGGAAAATGGAAAATGGAAAAGAGAGATTAAAGAAGAGGAGTTGATTGATGAAGCATATGAGTTGTTTTGTAGGAACTTAGAAAAGATGAGGCAAGTTGCGGATATAAAAACAATCTGTATGCATGGAAGTCCGCTTTCAAAGTTTGATAATAAAGCTATATGGGAGAAATATAATTATAGAGACCTTGGAATAATAGGCGAGCCATATTTTGATATTAACTGGAATGAATGGGGATACCTTACGGATACGGGGAGGAGATGGGATGCGGGAGCGGCGAGCGTGAGGGATAAGGTAGGGAGTAAGGAGGAGGGAGTAAACAGTAATCAGAAATCAGAAATCAGAAATCAGAAGTCAGAAGTCAGCCTGCCTACCGGCAAAGAAGGAAGTCAGCAATTAGTGGGGCAGATTAATTGCTTTAAGACTACACAGGACATTATTGATAATGTCGATAAACTTCCTGATAAATTGATGATTACAATTCATCCTCAGCGCTGGACGAATAGACCTTTGCCGTGGCTGAAAGAATTAGTTTTCCAGAATGCGAAGAATGTGGTGAAGAGGTACGTTGTGAACAAGAGTGGTCAGAGGGCAGAAGTCAGAGATCGGGGATAGGAGGCTTTTACAATAGAACGTATAGAGCAGATGTAAGTAGCAGTAAAAAGTGAGGCATTATGCAAATAAATTCCGCAAAGGATTTGGAGGTATATAAGAAAGCCTATTCTTTAGCTATGCAGGTTTTTGAATTAAGTAAGAAATTTCCCAAAGAAGAACGTTATGCCTTAACCAGTCAGATTAGAAGATCGTCAAGATCAGTCTGTTTAAATCTTAGAGAGGCCTGGGCTAAGCGTCGTTACGAAGCTCATTTTATTAGTAAGTTGACTGATTGTGATGGCGAAAATAGTGAGACTAACTCATCACTTGATTTCGCATTTGATTGCAGTTATATAGATAAAAATGATCATAAATTATTAACTGAGCTTACGGCTGAAGTAGGTAAAATGTTGGGTGCTATAATTAATAATCCCGACTCATTTTTAATAAAATAATGTTCTATTAGTATTTGGAATTTGATTTCTGACATCTGATCCCCGACTTCTGGAATTGTGTGGCAGAATGCGAAGAATGTTGTTAAAAAATACATAGTAAATAGATAGAAGAGAGGATGCGTTTAGCGTTAAGCGTAGACGATGCCTGTATCGTAATTCGTCGAGCGGTAACGAAACCAGTATCGGTATTTGTTAAATGTCAGTTAGAAACGAAAACCGTAACCTCTAAACGACCCAGGCTTCCTAGCCGTAACCGAAAGCCGAAAAGAAAATCGTCTATCGGTAACGAGACCCGTATCGTAAAACGTTGTTCGTTAAGCGTAAGTAAAAAAGTTGAAAGACGTTTCCGCTAAACGACCCGGGCTTCCTAGCCGTAACCGAAAGCCGAAAAGAAAATCGTCTATCGGTAACGATGCCCGTATCGTAAAGCGTTGTTCGTTAAGCGTAAGTAAAAAAGCTAAAAGACGTTTCCGCTAAACGACCCGGGCTACGTAACCGTAACCGAAAGACGGAAAAGTAAGGCGTCTATCGGTAAAGATGCCTGTATGGTAAAACGTAGTTCGTTAAAGCGGTAAAAAATGTAAGCAAATATAAATGGAAGAAAAAATTCCTATCAGAAGTTTTAAGGATTTAGAAGTATATCAAAATTCTTATAAAGCTATGCTGTTGATTTATAAAGAGGTTCTGCCCGCGCTTCCAGAAATTGAAAAATATGACCTTAAGGATCAGTTGAGACGTTCTACAAAAGCAATACCCCGATTAATAGCGGAAGGTTATGCCAAACGTCATCAGAAAGCAGGTTTTCAAAAATATCTGGATGATGCTATGGGAGAAAGCAACGAAACTGTTGTTGGTTTAGAACAGTGCCGGGATTTATATAATATTAAAATTAAAACAATAGAAGATCTGCTGGACATCTATGATAAAACGGGCAGGCAACTATATAACTTAAGTAAACGTTGGAGTGAATTTAAGAATACAAGGAAATGACGAAAAAGTAAAGCGTCTATCGGTAACGATGCCCGTATCGTAGAACGTTATTAGTAAATAGTCAATAAAAAAAACGAAAGCCGTGACCGCTAAACGAAACGGGATTCGTAACCGTAACCGAAAGACGGAAAAGTAAAGCGTCTATCGGTAATGAGGCCTGTATCGTAAAATGTCGTTCGTGAATCGTCACTAATAAAAAACAAAAGACTTAACCGCTAAACGAAACGGGCTTCTGCCAAAGGCATCCCTTCGGGAGTAACCGTAACCGAAGATCTAAAAAGTAAAGCGTTAAACGGTAACGAGACCCGTATCGTAGAACGTTATTCGTGAATCGTAAATAAAAACCGAGAGCCGTAACCGTCTGACGACCCGGGATTCGTAACCGTACCCGAAAGATGAAAAAGTTAAACGTCAAACGTTAAAAATATTGTTGTTTGAAAATTAACTAACGGTTAATTTGATAGTGTCTTATTTTTGTTTTAGATTACTTATAAAAGATGAATAAATTTACAAGGATATTATATGGATAAAGAACTTTTTGATAGAGCAATGCGAATGAATCCGAATGAAAGACTAATATTTGCTGAATTAATACTTTCAAGTTTAGAAAAAGAAGATCAGGAAATAAGAAGTTCCTGGATTAATGAAGTGTATGATAGAATGAAAGCGGTAAATAAAGGGCAGGCAAAATTGTTTGACTTCAATAGCATGTATAATGAAGATTATAATACATGAATTAGCCGCAAAAGAGTTTAATGATTCGATTGAGTGGTATGAGCTTCAATCAAGAGGGCTTGGAAGGAAATTTAAAAAGGCTGTTGTTGAAACAGTCAATAAAGTTAAGAAAAATCCCACCTGGTACTTAACTGAAGAGGATAAAATTTTTAAGGCTTACATTCCCGGCTTCCCATTTAAATTCCTATATACCATAAATGATGAGGAAATTATTATTTGGGCAATTTCACATTTGCATAGAAGACCCTGGTATTGGCAAAATAGAAAGATTTGAGAATTGCAGAACTTGAGGATTGAAGCCCTTCGATAAACTCAGGGCAAGGATTTGAGGACATTAGGATTTATGATGGGAGGATTGAAGGATTTTGGGATTGTAGATTTTAGGATGTGAGAAAAGAAAAAAATTCGAGCCTGCAATTTTATATCCTTCATATTTTGCTTCTTCAATCCTGCAATCATAAATTTCAACTGTAAGAGGTAGACCTAAAATCATAAATCCTACAATCATAAAATCCATATCGTTTCTTTTTTACGATAATGATTCCTGATTTACCTTTGGCGAACTGTTATCTGACTTCTCTACTATGCAAGATAGGGATTAGAGACCAGGAACCGGGTAATGAAAGCGATATAGATTTTGTTTATATTTATTGTGAAATATTAAAAGGGCATATTATGGAAAATGTTATGATTAACCGTAAAGAATTAAAAGAAATTATAAATGAAGTCTTTGTTGATGTTTTAAGCGAAAGAAAAGACCTTATTGGAAGTGCCGTTATCGAGGCTTTTGAAGATATCGGGCTTGCCAAAGCTATTGAAGTGGGACAGACCGGGGAATATCTTGATGTAACAGAATTTAAAAAGAGACTTGACAAAAAAATTAAAAGCAAAAAATGAATATCCTAGTAGATAGAGTTTTTGAGAAGGATATTGGTAAGATCAGGAGTAAAAAAATTCTCAGTGAGTTGAAACAGGTTATAATATTTATTGAAAGGGCGCAATCAATCCATGAAATTCGGAATAGCAAAAATATAGAAGGGTATTCCCAGTATTACAGGATAAAAATTAGTGAATACAGATTAGGGCTTGAAAAAGTTTCTTCTAATGAAGTAAAGCTTATAAGATTTCTGCATCGTAAAGAAGTATACAGATATTTTCCACGTTGATTCATTAGTAAATGGAAGAAAAAGAAAAGGGCGATTGTATTTTGGGGATTTTAGGACGTTAGGATTGAAGGATTTGATGATTGTAGGACTTGAGAATTTTTGGATTGGAGGATTTGAGCCCTTCGATTCAGCCAACGGCTGATAAATCCGCTCAGGGCAAGGATTGAAGGATTGAAGGATTTGAGGATTGAAGGATGGGAGACGTTGGATCAAGCCGGGAGAAAGGCATGGAGTAATTTTGAATTATGAATTTTGAATTAATTATAAAAAAATAATTTCATGCGCTTCATACGTTTATTTATTCCTAAACTTAAATCTGCATAAGGGATTCAATCAATTTGTTTATCAGTCATTAATTGCAAACGATTTTATTATTCCAACATTCCACTATTCCAAGATTCAGTTTACAGTTCAACGCCTTTTTTTATTATTCATACACTATATGCAAAGTTTATTTTCAACTCTTTCAAAAATAACCGGTCATTAACACTGCTATGAAGAAAGCGTTACAGGCTTATCTTATTAACCTCCTGATTTACACTGCTGTATTCGTCCTAGTTTTGTTTGTAAAGACCGGTCTTGAAAGTATAAATGAAAAGCTTTTTAGCTCACTTTTCATTTTTGTTTTCTGCTGGTTTGCGGCAGCATTTCTGTCGGGTAAGTTAAAGAGAGAAAAGGAAGGAAATCTCTTTGAGGTAATACGGCCTTATTTAATTTCGGTATTCCTAATGGCAGGACTGCGTTCATTATTCTGGATTGTACTGCCGTCGTGGGGTTTAAAGAAAGGCGTTTTTGTTTATTCAATAACTATCGCGTTCTTTATTGAAGTAATGATTGTGATGTTAAGGGGCGGTTTAAAATTTTCTTTTAATGCAATTCTTTCAAACCTATCCGTAAAAAAATTCTTTACGGAATTACTAATACTCTTCTGGGTATTCGGTGTTATTTATTTTATAAGATATAAATTTCTTAATCCGGGTGATCCCGTTGCAGAGATGCTGGGGATATTGTTTTTGTTATGGCTCGCGTCCGGTATACTGAGCGGGCTTTTCAGAGAATGTACAGCCTACGAGAATATATTCCGATGTGTATGGGGGCATATAAAAAATTTCATTTTGTTCGGATGCATAACAATCTTCCTTATCTTCTTAATGCAGATAAGCAGGGGCGAGGCATTTAAGATAGTCCTTGGTATATCAATATACGCGGTATTTTCAACGGCATTTACCGCGGTAATCTATTTAAATAAAATACCGGATAAGACTGATGCGGTTTCACTTAAGCTGTTAAGAGCGAATATTGATCGTAATTTTATCCTTGATTTTAAAGCTGTTGAGAAGCACGATGGTTTTATAAAAATTGACAGAGAAGTGTCAATAGACAGAAAACTTAAAGAAATTTACCTTGCAAAATCCCCAGAGATTTACGAGTTCATTTCGAATAGTATAGACCTGAAACATATTGAAGCATTCAGGGCCGAAATATTAAGATCTGCCGATATTTATAACCTGACCGTCCTTGAAGATGGATCCCTGCAGTTATACTGCAACTGGCACGAGATAAACGATTTCAGAAGGATAAACCAGAATTTTATAGAAGTAAATAATAAATTAATCCCGGGTGGAATATTTATCGGTTGTCTTGAATCAAAAATGCTAAGATACAAGAGGTTTATTAAACATTATACTTATTATCTCGGCAACTTTTTTTATTTCTTTGATTTTATCTGGCATCGTGTTTTTCCAAAGATAACAGTATTAAAGCAGTTTTACTTCAGCATTTCAAAAGGTAAAAACAGGGCTTTATCATTAGCTGAAAGTTTAGGCAGGCTTTATTACTGTGGATTTGAAATTGCGGCTTTAAAGGTTATTAATGATTTGTATTATTTCATTGGTAAAAAGGTAAAAGCGCCGCACGAAGATAAGAATCCTTCTTATGGTCCTTTATTTAAAATGAGGAGAATTGGCAAGGACGGGAAAACTATTTATGTTTATAAAATGAGGACGATGCACCCTTACTCGGAGTACCTGCAAAAATTTGTATTTGACAGGAACCAACTGCAGGAGGGGGGGAAACTAAAAGATGATTTCAGGATAACGGCATGGGGTAAAGTCCTGAGAAAAGTCTGGCTGGATGAGCTGCCAATGATAATAAATTTTTTTAAGGGTGATTTGAAAATTGTAGGAGTAAGACCGCTAAGCCAGCATTATCTTTCTTTGTATTCACATGAGCTACAGGATAGAAGGAAGAAATATAAACCGGGATTGGTGCCGCCATTTTATAAGGATATGCCTAAAACACTTGACGAAATAATGGCAAGCGAAAATAATTATCTTAATGAATATGATAAACATCCTTTGCTTACGGATATTAAGTATTTCTGGTATGCGTTTTATAATATAGTTTTTAAGAGGGCGAGAAGCGGATGAGGAGGATTGTAGGATTTTCGATTTGAGGATGTGAGGATTTTAGATTTGAGGATGTGAGGATTTATGATGTGAGGATTGTAGGACTAGAGGATATGTTGTAAGGAAAGAAGGATATTTAATAGAGGTGCGAATAATGGATAAAAATGAGTTGAAAGAAAGGACAAAGGCATTTGCTCATAATTGTGTGAAAATAGCCTTGGGTTTACAAAACAATTATCTTGATAATCACATTAAAGGACAATTAATAAGATGCTCTACATCAGTTGCTTCAAATTATCGTGCAGCCTGTTTGGCACAAAGTAAAGCTGCATTCATTTCAAAAGTTAGTATTGTTATTGAAGAAGCTGATGAAAGCGACTTCTGGCTGGAATTTATTGCTGATGAAAAATTGCTTCCATTTGAAGATGTTGCTGATTTAAAAAATGAGGCGCATCAGCTTACATCAATTTTTATCTCAACAAGAATGACAGCGCAAGGGAAATAGGATTTGAAGATTTTAGGATTGAAGGATTGTAGGATATATGATTTGAGGATGGAGGGATTGTAGCCCTTCGACTTCGCTCAGGGCAAGGATTGTAGGATTTAGGCTTGAAGCCTTTCGGTAAAGTTTCGATATACTCAGCTTATCAGCTCAGGGCAGGGATGTGAGGATAGTTTTCAATTTTAGCAACCGAAGGCAGTTATTTTTCTTACATTCATAAAATAAAAAATTCTTCTGTCATTCTTTGTCATTCGGTATTAATTTTCACACAGTCATTCATTGTCAAGCAGTAGTTCGCGCAAATTTATAAACTACTTGTTTGTGAGATTTCGCCCGTAAGGACTCAACATTTGGTTGTCATTACAAAAAGGTATATATTGGCAGTATATATTTTGGAGAGATGAAATGGATACGGCAAAAATATTTGAGAATGGTAAAAGTCAGGCGGTAAGGCTTCCCAAAGCATATAGATTGAAGGGGAAGGAAGCTTATATTTCAAAACTGGGCGAAGCTATAATTCTTTTACCCAAGAAAGATAAATGGGATTCTCTGATTGCAAGTCTTGGTAAATTTTCTGATGATTTCATGTCCGAACGTTTGCAGCCTGAGATTGATAAAAGGGATAATCTTTTTATATGAAATACCTGCTTGATACTAATATCTGTATTTATATAATTAAAAAGAAACCGGATAAGGTTATTAATAAATTCCGGGAACATAAAGTTGGAGATATTGCGATTTCAAGTATTACTGTAGCAGAATTAAATTATGGTATTGCAAAAAGTAGTAAGCCGTATGAAAACACGATAGCATTGAAAGAATTTATACAGCCTCTTGAAATTATTGATTTCAGCCAGGAAGATTCTGAAGCATATGGAGAAATAAGAGCCACGCTTGAAAACAAAGGTGTTCCGATTGGTGCGATGGATCTATTGATTGCTTCCCAAGCTATTAACAGGAATTTGATTTTAGTTACAAATAATGAGAATGAGTTTAAAAGGGTAAAGAGAATTAGGATTGAAAACTGGTCGAAATAAGGACTTTAGGATTGAAGGATTTGAGGATTTATGATTTGAGGATGGGAGGATTTAAGAATTTAATCTTTAAATAATAAATCGCAGATTTTATTGGATTCTATCCTTCAATAATAAATCATAAA
>QZKB01000147.1 GCA_003599415.1 Ignavibacteriales bacterium
TTTGCCCTTTTTTAATTTATCGTCTGAATTACTTATGTAAATATAAACACCGGTCGGCAATTTTTTATGGTTATTATCCATTCCATCCCACGACAAAACGAACTTATCAAAAAGAGTTTGAATCTTACCGTCCGAAGAATAAACAAGATTCATATCAACAGAATAAATATTAAAACTTGCAAACATATCTGCATTATATTCTACAGGGATATATATTTTGTTCTGCTTTGAATACCTGAACGGGTTTGGAAAAACATAATCTGCAGTAACTATTGTAGAATTTTCACCCGGATTAACTTCATTATTAAAGATTGTGGCTAATTTATAAAAGTCATTTGTAGTTGTAAGTTTAGCATAATAGTTATTTGTAATTTTCTGTGAACCGGCAGCTTCGTAATTATACATATTCAGCATAAAGGCAAAATCGCTGTTGGGTGAAGTCAAACCATTGGAAAAATCCGCATTTGTAACAATAGCAATAATTGTATCTATGTATGTACCGTTATTGCTTAATACTCTAATAAAATTATTCGCCATTGGTTTTGTTGAAAGAGCAAAGCTGCTGTCTGTACCGGAAAAAATCCGTGAAGCGCTTGGTTTTAACACTGGATAATTTTTACCTTCGGAAAATGAATGTCCTTCGGTTTCACTACTTTTCCTGTAGTTTGTAAGATAACACCAAACACCAAATTCATTCAACGCCTGTTTGAATGAAATCTGGTTTTCTGAAAGGCTTGTATTAATTGCTTCGAGAGCTGATGTCTGCCTGAACAATTCCCACTGACGCTTAATTATATCGTAAGTAATTGTTCCGTACTTCTCGAAAAGAAAGATATTCCAGATACCCTGGCCATAAATTGCGTTCCCTTCCGTGAATTCAGTAAACGAACATGCAGGCTTATAAAAAAAATCGCTTAAATAATCGTAATAATCATTAATTGAATCATAAACAAATTCTTCCATAGAAGTTGAAGTCAATTCATGGAAATATAAATCAGCAGTTTTAAGTGCATAATTACCTATTTGAATTGCATGATGGAATTCATGTGCAGCAGTAACTCGCGCACCATTTATACCCTGAGTTGTATATTTATACTCTCCATTATTATACTTATCATTAAAATCATTTTCGAACTCCATATAAGAAGTATAAAGGCGATTTCCAATTAAACTATCGGACCATGTTTCTGCATAATAACTTCCATTATAGTTTATGATATAAATATCATATAAATCATCGCCTCCTTTTCCGTTATCTTTGGGTGGTTCAGGATATTTTAAGTATCCAACTTCAAATGCATATGAAGAATCAAATGCATCTGCAACAAGTTGTGCATTTTCAATAGCACTCAGGGTTGGTTCATAAGCCGGTTTATTTGTTCCTGTTTCATCGTAATGAATCCTGAACTTACCGGATTTGGAAACAATACTTGTTTGTAGATCAGGTCTGCTCATCACCTTTTGCAAAGTAAATTGCTGTTCCAGTGTGAACTGGTCAAAGTAATATTTTATTTCAGCATTTAAACCAAAGCCGCATTTTATCGTCCCTTCATCTGCCGTAAAAGGAGATGGAAATTTAATGTTAGTAATATTATGCGAACTTAAAATTTTGTAATAAAGCGAATCAAGTTTTTCTCTCGAAATATCTGTTTGCCCGTAAACAGCAGCAACCAGTATTAATAGTGCAAAGAATTTCGATGTTGGTTTCATGCAATCTCTTTTATTGTTATGCAATGTTCGGATTTATCAATATATACAAAATGGTAATTTCTAAAATTAAGGTTCTTTATAAAATAACTTTGAATATTATCTGCCTGGACCAATTCAGTGCTGTTCAGTGATTTTTTTCTAAAAAGCAGTTCAAGTTTGTTAAGCGTTTTAGAATCCTGGCTTATCGCGAACAATTTGTTTAAACCGTTAAACCGCATCTCGAACAAATTAAACAATGATTCATCGTTAAGATTAAGTCTTTTCATTCTGGCGTCAAGCTTAAGTTTGTAGTTGTTTGATCCCGTAGAAAAAATTATATCTTTTTTATCAGAGCTTCTTACAAAACTAATCGCATCATTTTCATCCCGGTTAAAAATATCGCCAACAAGCATTGCAATAGATCTTACATCTGTGGATTCAAGCTTATAACTGAACACTTTCTGCTGAAGATTCAAATCATTATTAACAATAATTTTTTCAAAGACGAAAGCTTTATTTTCGTTTGTCCAGTAATATATCCCGGTCTGATCTTCAAGAGAAAGTTTTGCATTCCATATACTTTTAGCAAGCACATTTGAGTTGGAAACAGAATACCGGAAATCTTTATAATAAACGATTGATAAAATAAGATTATTATTTTTATTAGAAAGAATATAAATTTTTGCCCTGTCGTCATCAGGATTTCGTTTAACCCTTACATCCGCAATAGGACCAACAGAATAAAGTTTTTCTTTATTCACAGAGTTATCCCGGAAGTCCACACTAATAATCTCAATCAACCTACTGTTATTTGAATAACAATAAAATGTTTTTTTCGCTGAACCTGTTTCATCAACAAGAAGATTCCTGCAGGGACTTTCAAGTTTAACCCGGTAAAGTTTTTCAGGAATACCGGAGGAGTTTCTTACAACAAGGTTAAGAGTTACTTTTTCCTTGTCGAAAAAACTAAAATCATAAATCTTATCGTTGCCCGCATCAAAGTATTTTAATGTGGAAGGATTTAATCCAAAGACAAGACTTGTGCTGTCAGTAATTCTTCTTAACCTGTCTATAATATGTAGTTTGCCTGCCGATGAATACGACATTATTCCATTAACAAACTTACTGTAGAATAATGTAAGATCATTTAAACCTTGTTTTTGCAAATAAGAAACTTCCGGATAAAATTTTTGTTTTTCATCAGAATAAAAAACGCTTACGATTGAGTGCGATTTGTCTAAGTAAGCTATATCAATTAAACCGTCATTATTAAAATCTGCTGTTACAAGTTTTTGCGGCTGGTAAGAAGTATTGGTAAAAATTTTCCTTTCATATTTTGAATAAGGATCACCCAATAAAATTTCTATATTATCCTTACCGCCAACACAAACATCCTGGTAACCATCAATATTAAAATCCAGTACCTGCAGTAAAGTTAATTTTGAATTAAAGCTGAACGATCTCGCTTCGTAGTAAAACCCTGCTGAATTATTATAAAAGAAAATCAGTTTATTCTGAATCAGGTCAATTGCAGCAATATCAGGATAAACATCATTATTAAGCTCAACAAAAACAGAATGGGAGAATAATTTTTTACTTAAAAGTTTTCTTTCAATAAGAGCTCTGTTCGAAATATAAAAAACAGAAAGCCCGTCAAAGGAATTACCCGACACTAAGAATTCCTCCACTCCATCTTTATTTACATCGGCAATGCTCAGGTTCTCAGGATAAGAATCAATTTTAAGCTCACTGATTATTCTGCAATAACCATAAGCAGTTACTTCCAGAATTCCTACACGCCTGTTTTTTCTTGATAGAAATGCATACTGGTTATTTACAAGTTTCCTGTTGATTGGCTTTATGACAGAAATTTCGAATTTCAAATTGGTAGTGTTGGATTTAACAAAATTATAATCGCTCTTACCCTGGTAGGAAATTATTCTGTTAGATTGGTTGTACAACAAGAGATCCGTATATGAATCGCCGTTAAAATTAAGCGGAAGAACATTACTGAAAGATGAATCAACTGTTACATTAACATATTTGCAAAAACCGTTAATCGGAATTTGCGCACTTAGCGTATTAATAACCGTCAGGAAGAAGAATGTAAAATATCCGGGATGTATGTAAAAATGCTTTAACAATTTTTTTATGATTTTATGGGAAAAATAATAAAATGCAGAATAAAAACCCCGATTAACTTTCTCCTTTTAATAATCTTAACCTGTGATTTCTTCTTTCCAGCGCTTCATTGTATCTTCGGATTTCATCTTCTGATTCCGGTATTACAGCTAAAGCTTTAACAGGTTTGCCGGTTTCATTAACGGAAACAAAAGTTAAATAAGCCGAATTTGAATGAACTCTTGTCCCTTCCTTGAAGTATTCGGCATATACTTTTACGCCTATTTCCATTGATGTATTGAAAACCCTGTTAACAGATGCAACAAGAGTTACGGCATCACCAAGTTTTACAGGATGATGAAAATCCACTTTATCTACAGAAGCGGTAACACAAATACGGTTATTATGTTTTGCTGCACACAGCGCCGCGCATATATCTATCCAATGCATTAATTGACCGCCAAGTAAATTACCAAGCTGGTTGGTATGATTTGGCAGAACCAATTCAGTGGTAGTAATAACAGATTCTTTTACTGTTTTGCCCTCTTGATTCATACTCGCATAAATTAATTAAGTGATTCCTGTAGTTTCTTAACTTCTTCTGCATTGGGATCAGAAGGAAATTTCTGGAGGAACGTTGTAATATCCTTACCGGCTTTTAACTTATCATTTTTCTGGAGTAATAATTTTATTTTATAATACATTGCCGGGGAACAATATTTGGTATCGTGATAAGTTTCTGTTACTGCATTATAATAATAAATTGCCGCATTAATATAACCAAGCTTTTCATAAATAACCGCGTTGTTATATTCCTTCTCCGCAAGTTTATCATTTAATTCTTTTATTTTTCCTTCAGCCTCGCCTACCCTTGGGTCAGTTGGGAAAAAATCAATAAATGCCTGAAACTCCTCAATAGCCTTGCGCGTATATTTCTGGTCTAATTGATATCTTGGCGATAACTGGAAATAAGATTCGGAGAGCATAAACTGTGCTTTTGGAACGTAATCACTTGCAGGCATATCTTTAATCAGGCGGCTGAATTCATATGCGGCTAAGATATATTCTCCCTTACCATAATGGCTCATTGCAAGGTAATATTGGGCATCATCCGAAATTGCATTACCCGGAAACTGAAGTAAAATGGATTGAAATTCCTTTATACTTTCAAGGTAATCTTCATCATTATACAGCCCGATAGCATAATTAAGATATTCTTCCGGAGTTAGATTGGCAGTGTTAACAGAACTTGCACAACCCCAGAATCCTGCGATTATGCTTAAAAACAAAATGATTTTTTTCATAAGTTAAAATTTGTTGGTTTTATTTTTGGTGTCAAAATTAAAGATTTTCCATTGATCATCAAAGTCAAAAGTTTATACAAACTATGGTTGTAAACAGTTGCAAATCCTGTAAAATAATTTTAAAGATCATGATTCCAAACTTGACTACCAGAGGAATAAGGAAATGTCATCACGAGCAAAGCGAAGTGATCTGGCTTTTTGTATTCATTCAACAGAATTCTTCAACTCTTCACTCCCAGCTAAGACAAATAATCTACTTTTTGGAGAACCACATATACATTTTATAATTCGGGAATCTTCAATATCTGCCGGCGCAAGCCGATTACAAAACTACAGTTTCGATTAAAAGAACAACATATACCCAATTTGGTTTTTCACTATACAGAATGAGATCATTTTCTCACTAATTTGGGTTTAAAGCTGGTAATTTTATCCGGACTCTCACAATCTTAAAAATTCACCTTTACAGCCGGAAAAGAATTTATTATCTTTGACAGGAAATTTTGAGATCGAATAATTATAAAGACACTACTCTTTTTTCACCGTAATTTAAGTTTTAAACAATGAGTTTTTATCCTCAACCCAATAGTTATACCTGCGGACCATTTGCTCTGAAGTATGCGCTTGTTATGCTTGGCGTTTTTAAAAATGAACGAGACATAGGAAAAGCTGCCGGAGTAACCTGGTGGGCAGGTACAGATGAAATTGGTTTAGCCAGGGCCGCAAAAAGATATAACTGTAATATGAAATATTTCAGGGAATCCCGCGGCAAATTTGCCCTTGACGAACTGAATAAGAGATTGAAAAAAGGTTACCCATGCATTCTTTCTGTTAATAATTGGGGACATTGGATTACAATTCTCTCCTTCCATAAGAACAGGTATATTGTTGTAGATAGCAGCCAGGACAAGGTTATTGATATTCTTACTCCTTCACATCTCTTAAAGAAATGGAAATTTGTTGAGGAGGATGTTGTTAGTTATGATGGCTATGCTATCATTCCTGATTTTAAGGTTGATACCTTAGCAGATTTTTCAATTGAACGCGCACGGGCTGTTATGTATAAAAAGAATGAACAGCTTGCTCATAAATGGGACACATACTTTAACGATTTAATTAATGTTTGCAGACCACGCACCCCGCTTGCTTCACATATAACCACCTTTAATGAATTCTTAAGAAGGAACGAAAAAGTACTTATAAAGGAAATTGCTTTCTGGCATGGCACTCCTACTAAACAGGAATTAAAAAAAGTTTTACGCAACATGCAGTTCGTTGCAGAAGTTTATGATCTTGTTATTTATGATGAGGATGAAAAGAAAGCAGTTATTGATCTGGCCTCGATACTAATGATGTACTCATGCGGTAAGTACGGAATGGATCCTATTTATTAGGTGGGAAGGCTGGATGCTTGATTCTGGAGAATTTATTGTCGCGCTTTATAAAATACAAGTAAACTCTAAAATCTGGAGATGTTATGTTCAAGAAAACATTACTCTATTTCATAATTTTTATTTTTTCATCAGTTATAACAAAGGCCCAATGGCATCAAGTTGCTTCAATACCAGGGGAAGAGGTAAGTTTATTGGCCAATGCAAATGATCTTTATGCTTATTCGGAAAGCGGTTTGTTCCGATCTACCGATGAAGGAGTAAGTTGGGTATCATTGAATCAAAATCTTGTAAATCGAAACATTAATAGTCTTTTAATTATTGAGAATAATTTGTTCGTTGCATCTTTTAGTGGAGTATTTAAATCTACAGATAATGGTCAGACATGGGAATCTATAAGCAATGGTCTTTCGAATAATGGAGTTTATGCCTTGGTATGTAATGAGACAATGATATTTGCAGCCGCTTCAGGAAAGAATGTTTATAGTATGCAAATTAATTCAAATCAGTGGTCTGAAGCCAATACTGGTATAACGAATAAAAGTACATTTTCATTAGCAATTAAAGGAAACACAATATTTGCTGGCGCATATGATTTTGGTGATACTAACCACCTTATATTTCGTTCAACGAACAATGGTTCGAATTGGACATCAATTATCAATGGATACCCCGCCAAGAAAAGTGCAAATACTTTTTGTGTTTATGGATCTTCACTATTAGTAGGGACAGCTGGGCGAGGTATTTATAGAACAACAGATGATGGAGATCAATGGACACCAATAAATAACGGTTTGGCAACAGCTCATCAAGAAATAAAAAGCATTATAGCATATGGAAATTCATTGTTTGCTGCCACCTGGGATGGGGGTGTTTATTTATCTACAAATGAAGGTGAATCATGGAATCAAATTAATGAAGGATTGACTGACAAGACAATTTTTTCACTTACAGTTCAGGATGGTTATCTCTATGCTGGTTCGTTATATGAGGATGGACATATATGGAAAAGAGATTTATCAGAAATAATTACCTCTGTTGAGGATATTTCTACTAGTTTTCCTAATAACTTTATTCTTGAACAGAACTATCCAAATCCTTTTAATCCATCAACAACAGTAGAATACGAAATAACCAAACCAGAAAATGTTAAAATAAATATTTATGATGTTAATGGAAGAATGATTAAAGAATTATTAAAAGAGCAAAAGGATACTGGCAGATATTCAGTTGTATGGAATGGAAAAGATGATTCTGGTAAAATGGTTGCTTCGGGAAATTATTTTTATCAAATAATTTGTGGTGATTTTGCACAAGCAAAGAAGATGATTCTTTTAAAATAGTACCTGACTAGCTTTTCCACACGCCTGCATTTTTAAAGCAGCATTGTTTAATTTTTAGGTTAGGTGAAAAGCAAGCATTGCTTGTAATAATACTATTTTAAGTAAAATTTTTGAAAATTATTGACAGTAGCTTTTTATCCGGTTTTGTTATTTTGTACGGCGGCTTAAAACAACGCCGTTTGCAACATGCAAACCACAACTCACTTGGACGATAAAAGCAGTTTGCTCAAAAGTTTTTTGTAATGAGTATTGTTGAAAAAATCGAAATAGTAATGAGAATAGAAAAAATTACCAATAACAAGAAGCAATACCTTGATTTATTGCTATTGGCAGACGAGCAAGAGGATATGATTGACAGATATTTGGAAAGCGGAGATATGTTTGCACTATACGATGATGACTTGAAGACTGTTTGTGTTGTTGTAGCAATAGACAAAGAAACCTGCGAATTGAAAAACATAGCAACATATAAAAAATATCAGGGTAAAGGATATGGTAAGGCTCTGATAAAGTTTATCTCGGATTATTATAAAAACAACTATAAAACAATGCTTGTCGGAACAGGTGAGACTCCGGCAATATTGTCATTTTATGAAAGCTGCGGATTTGAAAAATCTCATCTTATCAGGAATTTTTTTATCGATAACTATGACCATCCGATGTTTGAAGACGGAATTCAACTTGTTGACATGATTTATCTGAAGAAAAAATTATAAATGCCTGCGGGTTAGTTTTAATACCAACCTTTATAAAAATTAGAATTGTAATCTTTAATGTATGTTTTTAGTTTTGATTTGTATAAAAGAAGCAGAAAGAAATAAATTATCTGCTTGTTTCTCAATTGTAAATAAACAGAGGGTTTGATATGAAACGGAATGCAGTAATTCTTCAAAGGGAAAAGACAGCATTATTAATTATTGATGTACAGGAAAAAATTCTTCCTGTAATGCTAAACCGGGAAAATCTTGTTTCAAATATTGAAAAGCTGATAAACGGTTTTAAGGTTCTTAACATTCCAATATTTTTTACCGAGCAATATCCTAAAGGATTGGGTCCAACAACTCCGGAGCTTGTTAAACTTCTTGAAGGTTCGGGATCAATTTCCAAAATGTCGTTTAGTTGTTTTGGCGCAGGAGAATTATTTACAACTCTTAAAGAGAAAAAACTTTCCCAGGTTGTTGTATGCGGTATTGAAAGTCATGTATGCGTACAGCAGACAGTGCTTGATTTACTTGTAAATGATTTCCAGGTTAATCTTGCTGCCGATGCTGTTTCATCAAGAAAAACGATTGACTATGAAATTGCACTGCAAAGAATGAATGAACACGGCGCTGAAGTTACAACAACAGAATCAATTTTGTTTGAACTGCTTAATGTTTGCGGTACAGATGAATTCAGGACCATATCAAAACTAGTAAAGTGAACTAATACAATTTTCTTTTAGAAAACGCTGAATAACCAATATCCAATATTGAATGCTCAACCAAGGATGAAAAACTTCCACCCTTCCCCTGGGGAAGGGTTTGGGATGGGCTTTTATTATTTCACCGGTTCAAACTTAGCCGTAAAATGTCTTAGCATCGGAGCTTCGTAAACTATTTTATATCCTTTCATTTTCGCCCTGTTTTTGAAAACATCAATCACAACTTCAGCTACATAATCAATATGGCTTTGTGTATATACTCTTCTTGGTATTGCAAGACGCACTAATTCCATTGGTGGTGGAATTAATTTTCCATCAGCTCCGTATTTGCCAAACATTACGCTTCCAATCTCAACTGCACGAACTCCGCCTTCTACATAAAGCGCACTTACAATTGCCTGACCGGGATATTTATCCGGTTGGATATTTGGTAAAAATCTTTTCGCATCAATATAAATTGCATGACCGCCGGGCGGTTCAATAATAGGCACACCGGCAGCAACAAGTTTATCTCCAAGATATTCAACACTTCTTATTCTGTACTGCAGATATGGTTCCTCTAAAACTTCTTCCAGTCCTTGTGCAATAGCTTCAAGATCTCTACCGGCCAAACCTCCGTAAGTCGGAAAACCTTCGGTAACTATTAATAAGTTCCTGCAATTCATAGCAAGATTCTCATCATTTAAAGCAAGGAACCCGCCGATATTTGCCAGACCATCTTTCTTGGCGCTCATTGTTACTCCATCTGCATAAGAAAAAATTTCCTGTGCAATTTCCAAAATAGATTTATCCTGGTAACCCGGTTCTCTCTTTTTTATGAAGTAAGCATTTTCTGCAAAGCGGCACGCATCAATAAAAAGCGGAATGCCGTATTTATTTAAAACAGTTTTAACCTCTTTTATATTTTGTAATGAAACAGGCTGACCGCCACCGGAGTTATTTGTAATTGTAATCATGCAAACCGGAATATTCTCTTTCCCCTTTTCAAGTATGAATTTTTCCAGCGCATCAATATCCATATTCCCTTTGAAGTCTGCTCTTATTTCCGGATGCTTTCCAACCTCAACAAGAAAATCTTCTCCTTCTGCACCGGAGAATTCAACGTTTGCTCTTGTTGTATCAAAGTGTGTGTTATTAGGAATGTATTTCCCTTTTCCGCCAATAACAGAAAATAAAATTTTCTCCGCCGCCCTGCCCTGGTGTGTTGGTATTATATATTTTAATCCCGTGATTTTTTTAACGATGGTTTCAAACCGGTAAAAACTTTTTGAACCTGCATATGCTTCATCCCCATCCATAATGCCGCTCCATTGTTTGGCGCTCATTGCAGATGTTCCGCTGTCGGTCAACAAATCAATAATAACATTATCTGCGTGAACAAGGAACGGATTATAACCGGCTTCTTTAAGTATCTTCTGCCTTTCATCTTTTGTTGTAA
>QZKB01000099.1 GCA_003599415.1 Ignavibacteriales bacterium
TTAAAAATATTACCGGAATGTTTTTGTTTCTTCTTTGCTGTGCAAATTTTAATTCAATTGCAGCACAGGAGGCTTTTTCAAAATTAACATTCGGAGTAAATATTTTAAGAACCGAGCCGGATGAAAATTTTAACCATTACTGGAACTCAGACCTGGGATTTGAAGCAAGGTTTGAAACACCATTTTATTTTGGAGATCTACAGGCGGGTGGGTTCTTACTTCCTTTCAAATCAAAAAATATTGAACAGCCGGATTTTAACGGCTACTATATATTTCTTGGCTGGGGTAAAAAAGTAAATCTGCCATTTAGGTTATTCTTCTATAGCTCATTAAAAGCCGGTTCATTTATAATGAATTTTAATCTTGATTCTTTAGGTAGCACTCAGAAGATAGAATCCGAATTAGGACTGAGTTTAAAAGGCGGTCTGGGAATAAATTTATTTTCCTCAGTACAGGCATATACCGGTGTTGAAGCATTCCGAGTATTTACGAAACATCAATTAAGTTTCATTATTCTCTCTGCAGGGTTGACTTATACTTTTGAAACACCGGTGTGGATAAAAGGTTTTCTGGAATGAGAATATTTTTTACAATAATGATTTTATCAGCTTTGTGTTTTGCACAGATAGAAAATGAGAATTTCGAATCTGTTAATCAAACTGTCAGAAGTGATGAGATAAAGGCAATGGGAATAATAAATCTTTCCGATTTATTTACGCTGGCGGATAAATGGAATTCTTTTTCTATCGACGGATTCAACCAATATCTAAGTTCAAATAATCTTTCCACATACCAACGCCAGAATTTTATTTTGATGATTGATGATCAGAAGATTGATTTAAACTCTTTTGATCTACAGAATATAAACCTGCTGCCGGTTTCTGTTTATGATATTGATTATGTTGAATTTATTAATCTGCCAATGATCTATGAAGGTGAATTTACAGGCAGCGGACTTATTCACATACACACAAAGAAGCCTGAAGAAAAATTGACTGCCCACACTAATTTTAGCCTTGGTAATGAAACAGGCGACCCGGGTCCATATAAATTTACCCCACTTAATACGCCTAATGTTGATAAGCTGAATTATAATCTTGGTCTTACAATAAATTATGGTAGTAAAAACTGGTTCGTAAAAGGAAATATTAAAAGTGAAGAGAATTTTGTTACTGATGCTGCATTACGAGATAGAATAAGTCATTTTTCTGCGGTTAATAATAAAGCACATTTAATTTCTGCTTCAGGAAAAATTCAGGTAAAGAATAATTTTTCTACGCATAATTTGTTTGCATGGAAGACAGACCAGGATGATTTTAATTTCATTCCAATGTTTGGCAATGAACTTCCTGTTAAGAGAAGTATAAAGCATTTTGGTTTGAATGGAGATTTACTGATTAATCATGGATTAGTAATCAAATATAATTTGAAATACTCAGACAATGATTTAAATGAACTCGCAAATACTGCCGGTTATATGTTTACGTTTCATAAAAAAAATCTTAAAGGAAATGTTGAGCTTAATTACAGTAATTCAAGACTGCAAGCGATAATTGGGTTAGGACTGGATCGATATAATTTACAGACTGAAAGTAAAATAGAAGACAATGTTCTTACTTTCAGAAATATCTATACTTCAATTTCATACAACTCAACTCCAAACGTTTTCCATACTTTGCAGATATTTGCAAATCGCATAACTGATAAATACACAATTAAAGGAACGTTGGTTAATAACTGGGCTATTACAAAAAACCAGCACGCCAGAATTCATTTATCATTTTCTCAGAACAGCGTTGAAGAAGATTTAAATTACTGGACATTATTTAAAAGAGGATACTTGTTTAATCCTGTTGAAAATACGGAGCACTTTATTTCTTCAGGTTTTAAAACAAACAGAACGTTCACAGGCGATCTTATATATAAGTACAGCAAGGATAGTATTTATTCAATTGAAGCAAATGGAAGCATAAGAAGATTTGAAGATTTATATCTTGAAAGTTTTTCTTATCAGTATGATGCTTTCTCCTCAACTTTTACAACGCCTATCGGGTTGGTTACAGGAAATTCACTTACTTCTTTAGCCGGAAGTATGTTAATTGAGTACAGGCAATCCGGCAGCATTAACCATAGATTCTTTTATCAATATCAGAAATCAGTTGCCGGAGATGATTTGTTCAAAAAAATCAGGAAAGCATTTCCCGAGCACCAGGTTTCTTACAGATTCAATTTTATGCCGTTAGAAACTTTCGGTATCAGTCTGCAGGCAAAGTACAAAACAAAATTAATTTTTGAAGAATACAAATATCTTTCTGCTCAGAGCAATGGAAAATTATCTGAAGTTATTAAAACCGGGCTTACTTTTGATGTATCTTTACAGAAATGGTTCTGGAGCAAAAAAATATGGACAAATGTTATCTTCAAAAATATTTTTAATCAACAGGAAAAGTATCATCCGGTTGGAATTGATTACAATCTCCGGTTTTATGCACAGGTATTTATATATTTAGACAGACTTCCGGAATAGAAAAAAGATTTTTACAGAGGTTCAAATGAAAGACACAAAATTTTTATTAATGGTTTTTATTCTGATTGCCAGCTTAAGCGTAAATAATTACTCGCAGGTAGCTGATACAAACAATAGTGAAAGCAAAATTGAATTTAACAATAAAGAAGCAGAAGAAATTAAAATTCCGCTAAGCATTAACACTGTGCTTCTTGTGGATAATAATACTTACGATAAAGAAAAAGCTGAAGCAAAACTTCAACCTAATTCTTCGCTGCCCGGCGTAAATGCTGAAGATGAGAAATCTTCATTTACAACCGATTTGTTCTATGTTCTTGGTACTGCCGCTGTAGCAGCAATTGTATATTTCTTTTGGCCGGAAAAAGAAACCGAACCGGTTAATACGGTTACTTTCGGCAAACCGGTTCATCCGTAAGTTTCTTAATTCAACTTTGACAAAATTCTTTGAGATATAAATGAAGAAGTTATACAAGTTTTATTTCAGCATAATATTTTTAATGCTTGGTTTAAGTAATTCCTTTGCTCAAACCGAACCGCCAATATTAATTTCACCGTTGAATAATTCTGTTTATCAAAAGGCAAAGAATCTTGAGCTTACCTGGACTGCCGTACCGGATATTTATGTTTATCTATGCCAGTATGGAACAGATACAACTTTCATTTCACCGGAAGGTGACTACTCAGTTTCCGGGAATACACTTTTGATTTCTGAATTACAAAACAATACTGTTTATTATTGGCGTGTAAAAACTAATGCACAGGATGCCCAGTGGTCAGAAACCTGGAGCTTTAAAACTACAGGCTTACCAACGGTACCAACACCGGTGTTTCCACTTAACAATATTATCAATCAAAGTGATTCGCTTGATCTTGTATGGACTAAAGATTCCGTCAATTCAAGTTATAAAATTGAGCTTTCCTTGTTGCCGGATTTTTCAATCAATGAAGCAACCATTGCCGCCAAAGATAGTTTTGTAAACATCTACTATCTTGATTTTGCGCGTACGTATTACTGGAGAATAAAAGGATTAAATGCAGATTATGTTGAAAGCGACTGGTCAGATATTTTTAATTTCAGAACGAGGCTTGCTACACCATCCCAGTATTCACCCGGGAATAATTCATCCAACCTTGATACGGCAGTAACATTAAGCTGGAGTAAAATTGACTCAGCACAAAATTATCGGTTTCAATTTGCGCTTAATAAAAACTTCACACAGGATTCTTTATTAATAGATAGAGTTCTTACAAATAATTCAATTGAACTCGATTCGCTTTTAAATTCAACAAATTATTTCTGGAGAATTATTGCTTACAATACAAATGGAGATTCCAGCCTTTGGACAAATGCAATAAAATTCAGGACAAAACTTCCAACACCGGTTTTACTTTCACCGGTTGATACTTTAAGAAACGTTGATTCAGTTTTAACATTTAACTGGGCAACCGTACCTAATGCTACAAAATATCAGTTCCAGCTTTCTGAAAATAAAAACTTTTCAAGTTTTGTTTTTAATGATACTATCAAAACAAATTCGGTTAAAATTGATTCACTTGACTTTAACAGGTTTTATTATTGGAGAGTTGCCGCAAAAAATTTATTGAAAGATACAAGTAACTGGTCAAAGGTAAGAACCTTCAAAACAAGATTGACTTCCCCGCTTTTGGTTACTCCTGTGGACAGCCTTAAAAACATGGATACTGTTTTTACATTTAAATGGAATCCAGTCGATTCTGCAAAGAGTTATAAACTTCAATTATCCCGTGCAGTTAACTTCGATAAGTCCCAGATATATATTGATACTGTTCTTACTAAGACTTCGATAAAAATAGACAGCCTTCCGGTATTTACAAAATTCTTCTGGCGGGTGTACGCTTATAATGCGAATAGAGATTCGAGCAGATGGTCAGATATTTTTTACCTGAAGACACGACTTGCCGATATTCAAATTAAATTACCCAAGGATAGTTTAATAAACACTGATACCGCTATGGTATTTAATTGGAATCCTATTTCCGGCGCAACGAAATATCGTTTTCAGATTTCTTACAATTCTGTTTTTACAGATCTTGTTATTGATGACAGTGTAAAGACTACTCAGTATTTCAAGGATTCACTTTCGTATTACAAAAAATATTTCTGGCGTGTTCTTGGCAAAAATGAACCAGGTGATTCAAGCAGATGGACATCATACCGTAATTTTAAAACAAGATTGCTTACACCGGCTTTATACAGCCCGGAAGATAAAATAAAAAATGCTCCGGCTACAGTAACTTTTTACTGGCAGCCTGTTGATGGCGCAACAAAGTATAACATTCAATTAAGCAACGAAAGCAATTTTTATTATCCCGTTGTTGATACTGCTATAAACAGAACTTCTTTCCGCGTAGAAGATTTAACGTTGGATACTTTATTCTACTGGCGTATAATTGCTATCAATGCACTTAAGGATTCCAGTTTATGGACAAAAACTTTTTCATTTAGAACGCGTCCTTCGGTTTTAATTGATAAGGATTCGTTGAAAACATCTTTGAATCTTTATACTTCGTTATCAGACACACTTGGATTCTTTACTGTTTCCAATGCCGGCGTCAATCAATTTGTAATTGATTCAATTTATGTAAGACCCGATTCGGTTTTTATTGTTCAGGAGAAGAATGCAGTTATAAGTCCAAAATCGGAAAAAGATTTTCTTGTAAGAATTAATACAGCTAAAGCACCGGTTGGATATTCCTTTGGTTCAATTACCCTAATAAGAATTAATAGCGCAAAAGACCGGGATACACTGAAAACAGATTTAAATTTCTTCCTTCGTAAAGCAGTGGCAAAAGTAACAAGTGATAGCCTGATGTTTTTAAATACAGCCGCATCTAATAAAACGACAAAACAAATCATCATTGCAAATCAAGGTGGAAATGTTGGACTGACAATTAAGAAAATTGAAATTGAAGGAACAGATACAACGGCATTTAAAGTTGTTAATCCACCAAAATCAGTTAATGCAAACGGCAGTGCTGCAATTACAGTAGAATTCAGTCCGCAAAAATTTGGAGCAAACCAGGCAATACTAACTGTTGAGACAAATGCATATCCGAAAAGAAATTTATCATTCTGGTTAGAAGGAAACGGACGCGGCGGTGAACTGGCAGACGGCACTTATTGGTATATAAATACAGTTGCTAAAGATTCTTTTGAAACCTTCACATCAAATAATAAACAGGTTATCTTCCACAATGTTGGCAATGAGCCTTTAAACCTATCAGTAAAATTTTCAAATGGTAATTTTAAACTCACAAATGATCTGCTAAATAGTTTTTCGCTTAAGGTGAATGATACACTTTCTGCTTTTATAAAATATCTTACTCCTGTTTTCAGCAAGCAGGCAAATGATACTCTTATTATTATTCATAATGGATTTGGACAGGATACGATCCGCTCCGTTCTCAAAGGATATTTCGATAGCACACAGTCTGCTTCCAGGGTACTAAATAATCTCCGGTTAAATTCGGAACCGTTCTTGACTATTCCTAAAATATTTTTTAAGAATACACCGCTTGCACTAAAGCTGAATTCAAATTTATTTGCAAACCAGGATAAGCTTAATTTCCGTCTTGCTTATTACAAAGGCGGCAATGGAAAAAGATTGTATTCTTATAACGATGGAAGCTACAATTATCTTATTCCATCTGAGAATGTTACACAGAATGGTTTGATAGTTTTTGGAGAATTATACTCATTGGATAAGAACGGTAAACCTGCTGATTCAATAATTGTTTTTGATTCCCTTGATATCCAGGTAATTCTAAACGACTTTAGAACCAACGAGATATCTGTCCCCCGCTCAAGGGCGGCAGAGAATGCTGACAATGCAAATGTAAAATGGATTCCATTCGGATTTCCAATGGGTGAAATAGTAGCAGATTCTGTCTTTAAATATTTCGGCGGTATAAAAAACATGAAGGACGGCGAATGGGTTGTTTATAAATATGATCCAACTGCTTCAGATTCATTTTCACTCTTCAATAATTATTATATAACACCAAACTCCGGCTACTTTATGGCTCAGTCGCTGCTTGATTCATTTAGAATTTCTTATAAATATCCTGAGAACATAAGAACAAGAAAGCTCACGGAAAATCAAATGAGTCTTGCGGGAAGCACATGGAAATTAATTTCAAGTCCATTCCTTTTTGATGTTGAAGTTGATTCTAACGTTCCTCTTTACCACTATGATGTTAATACACAGAATTATAAACTCACATATATCATGAAACCTTACGAAGGATATTTTGTTGAGCCTTCGGTAAGCAGAATTAAAATGAAAACTTTTGATAAATATAATCCTCTCATTTATCCAAAAGCGCTTGCAGATATTGGCTGGCATTTAACATTAAAAGTGAAAGATGCTGAATCTGAAAACGAATTATTGTTTTCGATGGCAAACGAACAAAATCCGGGTAAGAAAAATTCGAATGTAAAAAAAGAATACCTGCAGCCTGTAAGTCTGGGCAGCAATTTTGAATCTTTTATAATTGGAGAAGATAAAGTTAGCCGATGTGTTGCCACAGTTAAAGAAGGATCTGAGGGAGCAGAATGGGATTTTAATTTATTAAGCAGAAATAATAATTCTGAGGTTAAATTTTTACCTGGAATAACCGGTAAGCTTCCAAAGAATTTCACTTATGCAATTTTTAATGTTGCAAACAAAAAAGTAGTTGATGAGAATTCAGCAATAAACATTTCCAAAGGAAACGAACAGCAATATAAATTGCTGATAGGAACGAAAGAATATATAAATGAAGCCTTGAACAAGCTGAAAGATGTTGGAGAAATTACATTCGCATTGGAGCAGAATTATCCAAATCCGTTCAATCCTGTTACAACAATCAAGTATTCTTTGCCTGTAGAGACGTTGCGAGCAACGTCTCCGCAAAATGTTACTTTAAAAGTATTTGATATTCTCGGTAAAGAAGTAGCCACGCTGGTAAATGAGCAACAACAGCCTGGTTATTATAGTGTAAACTTTAATGCATCAAAACTTGCAAGCGGAGTTTATATTTACCAGCTTAAAGCCGGAAGTTTAATTACAAGTAAAAAGATGATTCTATTGAAATAAATTTTATTGTAGGGCGAAGCGTTCTGCTTCGCCTTTTTTGATTAAGTATTACCGCACAAGCATCCCCGATAAAAATCGGGCTTTCAGATGAAGTGATAGAATCACTTCATCATCAACATCTTCTTTGTTATTGACTTCTCTCCAAATCTTATATTATAAAAATATATTCCTGAGGAGACTTCACTGCCGTAATTATCTTTACTATCCCAGGTAACATTATACGTTCCTGCCTGCTTGTTTTGGTTTACAAGAGTTGTAACCTCTCTTCCCATTACATCAAATACTTTTATTGTTACGTTGCCTTCCGTTGGAATACCAAACTGTATTGTAGTGGTGGGATTGAACGGATTTGGATAGTTTTGAAATATTTCAAACACTTGAGGCATTACAGGATTAACATAATTAGGTAAATCTTCC
This sequence comes from Ignavibacteriales bacterium, assembly GCA_003599415.1. Lineage (GTDB taxonomy): Bacteria > Bacteroidota > Ignavibacteria > Ignavibacteriales > SURF-24 > SURF-24. The sequence goes on from QZKB01000099.1 coordinate 8,062, forward strand.
TCTTTATATTTTAATATTGTTCCCCCAGATCCAACGGCCCAACCGTTCGTAGAATTTATAAAATAGATTTTGTTAATTGCGGGAACCTTATATTGCCCGCTTTCAATGGTCGAGATGTCTATATATGTTTTTACATTTCTTAGATAACCACCTTCATAATCCCAATAAATCCATCCATTATACTTATCAATCATACGAAAAGCTTGTATCGGTCCTGTCTCAAGACCACTACCTCTTGGGATTTCATTCCAGTTCCATCCACCATCATTTGTTCTAAAAAATTGTGCATAATCATTAACAAGAAAACCGGTTTTACTATCAATAAATTGAATGTCTCTTACTAATGATAGTTCTGGAACATCATACCATTGTACTGTTGCACCTTTATCAATCGTATGTCCTAATCCTAGCCATCCACCAATCCAAGCTTCATTTTCATTCAGAATAGTAACAGAAGTTAACCTAGAGGATAAAGGTTTATCATTAATAAGCTGCCAACTGTTTCCTCCATCATTCGTTTTTAATACGGCACCGGTACGTTCAATCAATAAACCATTTTCATTATCAAAGAAATCAATATCAACAAACCATCCATAAAGATCATTATGAATTTCCCAGTTTTTACCTCCGTCGATTGTATGAAGTAATATATAATAACCCGCAATCCATCCTACGAGATTATTTAGGAATTTAACTCTGAATAGCACACTATCAACATTACTTTTCTGTTCCTCCCATATTTCACCTCCATTTGTAGTATGAAGAATACATCCGTAAGTACCTACACACCAACCTTCTTCACTATTTATAAAAAACACATCATTTAAATTGTTTCTGTTTCCTGTACTTAATTGTTCCCAATAATTATTGTGGAGAATTTTTCTTAAAATATTTCCTGCTGCACCTATAATCCAACCGGTTCCATTTTTTGAAAGGTTTATGTCGTTTAACTTATGTGTCCCATATTGATCAAGTTTTTTCCAGGTAAACCCGCCATTAGTACTTTGGAAAATTTTACCCCAGCTAATTGCCCAACCATTTAGTGAATCAATAAAGTAAATGTCATCAACATTTTCACCCTGTGATAAAAAATTATTAAACATATTTTCCCAGGTAATTCCGCCATCTGTAGTTTTATATTTTCCTATAAAACCAGAATTCTCATCTGTAAAACAGATGCATAATGAATAATTAGATTCTGGAAATTTACTTTTTATCCATGTCTCACCACCATCAGTAGTTTTATAAAAAGAATTAAAACTTTCACTAATACTTAAGGTTTCTTCCGAATAAAGGTAACCAGTTGTTTCATTTAAAAAAAAAGCCGAAAGCATTTTGCCTCTAATTTCAATATCTAATTCACTCCAGGTTTTTCCTCCATTAGTACTTTTAAGAATAGGACTTTTAGCATTTATTAACTCTGTTAAAATTGCTGAGCGTGGTTTCAAGAATAAAAACATAGTATTATCAAAACAAATTACTTTAGAGAAGAAATAAGTGTCCAAATCGGTATCTATAACAATTTCTTTCCAGTTTTCTCCTCCATCTTCTGTTTTATATAAATGATCATTATCTATCAACCATCCATTTAAGGAATCTTTAAAACAAATACTTCGGATGTCAACCAACTCTTTAATCTTCTTAACCTTCCATGTTTCACCCGCATCATTTGTTTGCAGTAACGTTCCTCCCATTCCACCTGCAATTATTTTTGTGTTCGTTATTGGTTCAATTGTTAATAAATATGATTCTGTAGGAAAAGGATTTTGTAACTTCCAGTCTCCTTGAGCAAAATAATTTATCCATAAAGGTAAAATCAAAGAAAATGAAAAGATAAATTTTAGTTTCATTTAGAATTACCCGACATGTTATTATACGGCAGTAATCTCAATTGTCTCTTCAACTACCGGTTTATTTTTTAATTATTATGTTATTTATTACAGCACTCTACTAACTGCTTCACTCCAGGGAGCTTCTCCGACTGTGTTTACTGCACGCACACCGTAAAAGTATCTTACCTCTTTTGCTACTTCATCTTGTGCAAGCATTATAGTAAGCAATACTTAGAACTATGTTCTTAGCTTCTGCTTTCTTATCCACTTCATGCAGACTAGTTTCTGATTTCAGGAAATAGAATTTTTTCTTATAAAGGAAAGATGAGATACAAAGGATCTGTATGGCAAATGGTGCACATAAATTCCTCCCAAATTTTAATTATAACTTCCCGTTGGTTAAGAAAATCTATATTAAAGAATTCTGCGCTGTGTAATAAAGAGTTCATTTTAAAAACTTTTGGGTAAACCCTGCTTCAACTTAAATTTAAAATAGGCTATTGTCAAGAGATTATTTCTTAGGTGGCTTGTGTGGAATACAACAAACAGACTCACAGCAATAAAATATTTTTCTATCCAGGCAGGAGTTACCTACTGCTGAATTATAATGTTATTTATTTGTAACCTTCAAGATTGCCCGTTGATTAAGAATACTCTCATAAAGAGA
>QZKB01000114.1 GCA_003599415.1 Ignavibacteriales bacterium
AGTCTCGTTACGAATAATTCTATCATAAAAACGCGTTTGCCATGAAAAGGATGAATAATCGATTTCATGAATACGTTTTGTTACAGCAGACTTAAAACCACGAACAATATCACTCAAACAATTTTTTACTGTTCGTAAAGACGCGTCGCACGCGTCTAAGTTATTAAAAATATTATTCTGGAGACGCACTCGGTGCGTCTCTACCTCTGGCCCATTAATTATTAAAATCCCATGAATATGATTAGGCATAATTACATAATAATCCAATTCCACGTTCTCTCTTAGCTGCTTTGTTTTCAACCATTCTTTTTCTACAATTATCCCTAATTCATTCAAGACCATCTTCCCAGCTACAATTTTGCCAAAATATTCTAAATGGTCTTTAGAATTTATTGTTACATAATACCAAGCGGGAGATGAATAATCCCAATCTTTGAGTCTTGCTGACTCAATCCTAAATTTGTTTTTGAATCGCCCCATTTCCGAAATTATATTTAATGTGCTATCATTTTTGAAATCCCAATCCCCGGTTCATCGTTTAATGTTACTTTACCATCTATTACTTTTATCCCCTCAAATGGATCATTGCTGATAAGCAGGTTTCCATCAATATCAGCCCATTCAGCTTCCGGCGATAATTGAGACACAGCAGATATTGCGCATGATGTTTCGGTCATACAACCAAGCATAACTTTCATGTTGAGAGATTTGGCGAGTGTAATCATTTTATGGGCTTCTCTTAATCCGGTACATTTCATAAGCTTAATATTTATTCCCGAATAAACTCCATAAGCTTTTATTACATCGGGGATTCTTTGCACCGATTCATCACCAAAGGTTGGGAGAGGACTCTTTTCAGTAAGCCAGGCATTTTCATCAATCATTTCTTTAGGCATTGGCTGTTCCACCATTTTTACGTTTCTTTCATTCAGCCAGTTAATCATATCGAGAGCTAAATATTTATCCTTCCACCCCTGGTTAACATCAACCACAATTGGTTTATCGGTAACAGAACGGATTGTCTCAATCATTTCCTTATCTGTTTCACGTCCAAGTTTCACTTTCAAGATTTTATATTCTTCTGCTTCTTTTACTTTTTGCTTTACAACTTCATTGGTATCAATCCCAATTGTAAATGATGTGTAGGGAGTTTTTAATTTATCGAGTCCCCAGATTTTATGCCACGGCTTACCTAAAATTTTACCTGTTAAATCATGAAGAGCGATATCAACCGCGGCTTTGGCGGCTGGATTTAAAGCATCAACTTTATCAAGATAATCAAGAATTGATTCCATCTCGAATGGATCGTTAAATTGAGAAAGGTCAACCTTCGCCAAAAATTTTGATACGGATTCGTGCGATTCACCTAAGTATGGGGGCATTGAAGCTTCACCATAACCTACAAGTCCGTCATACTCAATTTGAGTTAATACAACGGGAGTAGTAGTTCTTGAACTGGTAGCCAATGTAAATACATGTTTTAAGTTGAGTGTGTAAGGTTTGAAAGTTAGTTTCATTTTAGAATTCTTTTTATTGATATAAAAACTTTTTGCGAAATTATTTGAGCTGATCCCGCTTGTCAATAAAGCTCCGCTAATCAATCCTGAGTTGATTAAAAAATTTCTTCGGTTCCCTTTCATTAAAGTTCTCCGTTATAATATTTATTTTTGAGTAGTGAAGTTACCCCGGCGTTATCAACAGATCCAAGAATTCTTTTGGCTCGAATAAATCCATTCAACCTGTAATTGCTGAAATTATCGGCATTTTTATCAAAAGAATTTATCTTAACTCTACCTGCCGCATGAATAAACTCATAGTTCCCAATATAAATTGCAACATGGGTTACTCTTTCCTTTTTTACTTCAGTTGCACGACTACCAAAAAAAAGCAGATCACCCGCAATTAAATTATCAAATCCGTTTTCAGTATCAATTAGAATACCGGTATTAACCTGTTGGGATGCGTCTCGTGCGAGCACTATCCCATTTAAGTAATAAACGGTTTTGGTAAATCCGCTGCAGTCCATTCCTTTCGCTGAAGTACCACCCCATAAATAGGGAATTCCCATAAACTTTTTCGCGGATGCAATAATGTCTGAGCCGCTTGGTTTAGTCTCTGATAGCCAATCATTATAATTTTTACAATATTCTTTTTCGATGAACGCAATTCGATCATCAGGATATTTAACTTTAATAAAATTATTTTCTTCGCCAAGTTTAACAAGTATGTTTCCTGCGGTTAAATCAGAAACCCGATCTGAAGCATTATCGGCTGATGAATATGAAAATCCATATTCTTTCAAGTAAATAATCTTTTGAGAATTAACCCATTCGGAGTATTGCAATTTAGAAATAGGCGTAATACCAGCATCATCAACCCATGAAATATACTCATCAGGTGTTTGTACAAGAAAGAAGCCTGAATCTTTCTTCAAAATTTTGACCGGCGTTCCCAATAATGCTTGAGTTGATAATTCTTCGGGATGATCCGGCTGAGTTCTGATATTAGCAACTGATAAATTTACTAGACCGTAAATCTGATCTTCTAAATCGGCAGTTGGAAGCAAAGCAATATTATCAACGTATTCAATCTGAAGTGAATTGATTAAAGTAGTTAGTTTTTCCTTTGCCGAAACCAAATTTGTCTCCCCGCTAAAAATAACTTTCCCGGAATCGGTCTTTGCTTCAATCTGAAAGATAGCTACTCTCTTATCTGGAGCAAACTCATTTTTTACATCATCGATTATTTTGTTTACAGAATTCATTTTATCTTCCTGAGCCATTACTGGAATGCAAAGTAAAAAGAATAAAAAAAACATTACATTTTTAATCATGGCAGTCTCAATAACTAGTTAGAAAAAAATTATGCTTCTTGTTTCTTGCCAAAACCGGGCTCAATTTTAATTAGTGCCGCAACTATAAAACCGGGAATTGTTGAAATCATTACCCACAAGAAAAAGTTTGAATAACCAATTTGTTCTTGTAACGCGCCGCTGAACATTCCCGGCAGCATCATTCCAAGCGCCATAATACCGGTGCAAATCGCAAAGTGGGCAGTTTGATGATCTCCTTTTGAAATCATTATCATGTACATCATATAAGCTGTAAATCCAAATCCATAACCAAATTGCTCAAACGACACAGCTATATATATAAGGGCTAAATTAGTTGGTTGGAATTGAGATAGATAGACATAGGCAAGATCAGGTAAGTGAATCATCATAACCATTGGCCAAAGCCAAAACTTTAACCCCTGCTTTGAAATTAAATAGCCGCCAATTAATCCTCCGGCAGTTAATGCAATAATTCCAACTGTACCATAAACTATCCCAACTTCAGAGGTTGAAAGTCCCAGTCCTCCTTTTGTTATTGGATCGAGTAGAAAAGGCTGAACAAGCTTAACCAATTGCGCTTCAGCGAAACGGAATAATAAAAGGAAACCAATAATACTCCATATATCTTTTTTCTGCATGAAGATGACAAATGCTTTTAAAAATTCTATAAATGGAAGAAGTACCTCGCTTTTATTTTGTGATTTCTCAAACCTATCCACAAAAGTAGCAACGTAAGTTCTAAAGAGTGCAACGACAACTATCACTAAAGTTATAGTTGTTACTATTGTATTCCAGGGAGAAATCATTCCTGTTAATGAAAGAAGAAAGTTAATTGCTATGAAGGCTAAGTAGATTACCGCGGAGAAAAGAATAAAGCCCCCGAATAAAATCGCAATTTGTGAACCGCTAATTTTTTTGCCATCTAAAGTACCTTTATCATTTACAGAGTAGGGAAGCATAAATTTATGATATAAAAAGAATATGAAAAACATTACACCGGTTATTATAAAGACAGTAGTCCATGCTCCTTTAAATCCCATTGATGGAGCCAGTTGCCCTGCAATGACAACTAGTACACCAGACCCTACGATTGTAGCAACTCGATAAAATGTTGAACGTACTCCAACAAATGCAGATTGCTGTTGCTGTTCAAGGTTAATTAAATACAAACCATCGGCGGCAATATCATGCGTTGCAGAAGCAAAGGCCATAATTGCAAATACAATAAGTGTAAAACTCCAATACATAGAACTTGTTAAACTGAGAGCAATCCCAAATAATGAAGCACTCACAACTAGCTGCATAGTAACTGTCCAAAATCTTTTTGTTTTGAACATGTCAATAAAGGGTCCCCATAAAAATTTTAGAAACCAGGGGAAGTAGAGCAGACTGGTAAAGAAGGCAATATCGGCGTTAGAAACACCTAAGTTTTTATACATCATTACAGAAACAGACATAACCATTACATATGGAATTGCTTCGGTAAAATATAATGAGGGTATCCATGCCCAAGGATTTCTCTTAACGTGTTTTTGGTCTGACATTAAAATTACTCCAGTGATTTTCAGAATATTTGGTATTTCTTACAATTTATTTTTGGCCATTATAACAGCGCCTATTTCGGGGGGGAATTGTGCTTCAATAATTCTAACTTCCGGCAGTTGTAATTTAATTTTTTCTCTAAATAACGATGCAAAATAATTCTGTGAGGAAATAATCCCTCCCACAAGACAAAGCTCCATCTTCTCTTCACCTAAGGTTTTATGCATTGCCCGCACATGCAAAATTAGCTCATCCGATTCCTCTTCAAGTATCTTTTGAGAGAGACTATCTCCCAATGAGGCGGCTTCAATAACTTTTGGGGCAAAGGTAGCTATATCAAAATTATTATTATATACCTGAGAAATTAACTGAGCCCCGCTATTAATTTGAAATTCTGCTTCAAGCATTTTAGTTAAGATTGTAGAATTATTTCTACCGTCAAAATTTTTAGCTACATCTATCAATCCTTTTCTTCCAATTGAATATCCGCTTCCTTCATCTCCCAGTAATCTTCCATAACCTCCGGCGCGATGTATCTTATTAAATTTATCTTTTCCAAAAATAATTGATCCTGTTCCCGCAATTAATAAGGCGCCCGCATTCCCGGCGAATGCTCCTTCAATTGCTATTCTCGCGTCACTTTCCACATTAAAAGAATTAAAGAGGCAACCTTTCGACTTTGCGTATTTGACAAAATCATTCTTTAATTTATTGGCGTCATTTTCTCGACCTGCCCCTGTAGTGCCTATAAGTATTGACGCGATCTCATCTGTAGAAATATTTAATGCTGTAGCAGATTCAAGTATCAAGGAAAGAATTGTTTCCGAAACTTTTTCTGTCCCAATAATCAAAAAATTGGAAGGACCACCTTGGCATTGGTAAAGAGGATTAAAATCATAATCGGTAATAACACATTTGGTTTTTGTACCGCCCCCATCCATCCCGATTAAATATTTCTTTGCCATCTATTACCTAAAAATATTATTACTAATAAATAATGAATTATTCACTCATGTACTTTAAATAATTTAGCAAACCCGAATAAATTTTCTCGGCCATCAGCTTCCTAAAATTATCATCATTCAGTTTTTCTTCATCTTCAGCGTGGGACATAAATGCCTGCTCAACCAAAATAGAGGGCATTTCAGACATCCTTGTCACTCGATAATTAAAAGAACCAACAGAACCGAATGGAGCTAATTCTAAATCTAATAATTTATAATAAACGCTTTCTGCAAACTTAGCCCAAAATGGATTATGATAAAAAGTACAAGTTCCGGAAGTCCCTAAAAATTCATTTACCGGTTCGCTCGAATTTGCATGGATGCTAAAGTGTAAATTAGAGTTAGATCTTACAGCATCATCCCGTTTTTTTAAGAGAGCCATGTCGATATCAGAATCTCTCCCCTGAAATATCTCTGCGCCATTAAGAGTAAGTATATCAGCTAATTTTTTTGACAGATCCAAATTAATATCTTTTTCCTTAAGTCCGGAAAGACCAACAGCTCCTATATTACTTCCGCCATGTCCTGCTTCTATTGAAATTTTAATCCCTTTTAAAGGTGTTGAACTTTCGAGATTGTAAATGGGAGGATACTTTAATTTAAATACCAACTCTTTACCTTTTGGTTTTAAATCGTATCCCCAAATTTTGGGTGACTTAAGATTTATATAAATCTTATAAGTTTCTTTTGAAGTCTGCTGCCAGGTAATTTCCTCAATAAACCGTAAATCATTTTTATGAATTATCCATGTGCTGCTACTCTTAACGCCAAATAAAGTTATTACAATTCTTTTTTGTTCTGGATCAGGATAAACCTCAAACGGAACATTTTCCAAATAGGGGATTTTTACAATATCTTCTTTCTCTGTTGAGTAACTTGCGATAGGATTTATATAATAACCAGGTGTGTAATTGATTCCAACATTTGCGTCGACAAATTCTTTATTAATATATCCTTCTTCTGTTTCGCTCAATTTTATTCTATAGTTATCCCCAAAAATTCCGTTTGATTTAAGAATTACATCTTTTGGTAACTCATTTCTAATTGGAGCCCCCAGTCGAATTGGAGCTAAAGTATATGTAAGAATTGAATTGCTTGATGTTGTGATCAGACTGGGATATTCATCCTGATCTTTAACTACCAAATCGAGTTTAAGGAATTTTTCGATACTTTTGGGATTTAATGAACCATCCTCGTTCACTAATATTAATTTGATTTGATGCTTTTGATTATGAGATAAATTTTTCAACGGAATACTAACTTTGTATTGACTTACATTCGAGAAATCGATACGACTGCAACTATATTTTTGATTGCCCGGGATGAGTTCCACAAATGCTATTTGTGATTTACTGCCGAGGAAAGATACATTCAAGAAGTCGGTTGGCGTTAATGATAAATTTTCGATAGGCTCGATAGAATCATCAACAATGTAAAGTTGTTTCTCTTTTTGAACTAAATCCTCTTTTCTATAAAAAATCTGATCTTCATAAATAGTTGTATTCCCTTTATCATCAGTTGCAACTGCTCTTAATCTATTCAATCCTTCAGTTAATCTTACTTTATTAAAGAATACGCCGGTTGTATATATTTTTACCGGATCACTATTAATTGTAACCTTTGATGGATATGTTGTTCTGCATAAAAGATTATATGTGTTGTTACCCGTTACTCGTTCAAATGGTCTTCTGAATTCAATCCAACTGCCATACCTTTCTGTGCTGCCCTCTTTTTTCACTAAATAGTTAAAGGGGATAACCCAGTCATTAGTTTTAATACGATACTCTTTATCACCGATTTTCAAATCGATTACATCTGGTTTGCCAGAAATAATGAAATGAATTTTATGATCAGTATTTAGTTGTTTTTCAATTCCATCATTTACTTTTATAGGAGCATTAATCTCCGCAACTTCTTCCAGATTTAGTGTAATAAAAGATTCCGGACTAAGTTTTTTAACATACTGAGGAAGTACTCTTTCATATTCAGAGATTGTGAGATACTTATTATAAGCTATTGTTTTTGCTTTTTCAGATACAAGAAAATCTATAGTGCCTATCTTTAATAGATCTTCAGACACTTCACTAAATTTATAAAATTGTTCTTCATTTGTAGAAACAATTAGAAATGGTTTAATCATCATACAATTAACAATTATGTCCTGTAACGCATTTAAAGTGTGACTTGATGAGAAATCAATTCCTTTAAAGTAAAAACCATTAATATCGCATGAAGTTACTAATAGATTAAAATTATCTTTTATGTTGGTCAATCCGCTTTTTTCAAGATAGTATTTGTCCGGATTGTTGAAGTCAACTTCCAAGAGAATAGAAATATTTTTTGCTTTAGAGTAATTGGCCGTTTCCTTAATAATATTTATGAATGAATCATCGATTTTGGAATTAGAAAGAATCATTTTTGAAATACTGCTGCATTGCAATACTACGCCATTATCATTATTAAGATCTGATTCGTCAATTTTATTTTTTAATCTATTTATAACAGCGGCTGGATTATCTATATCGATATTATCAAAATTTAAGAAAGCGATTTTATCCTGATAATATTTATGACTATAACTTACCGGCTCATCTATCCTATTGTTGTTAATGATGGTTTTACAAGCATTAGCAACAAATACAATTGTAATTAAAAGGAATAATCCTTTTTTCATACTTACTCCAATTATTTAGTATAGATAAAGCAAAAGGATTAAGCGATGAGATGCTCAATCCTTATTTGAAATGGAAAGAAGAAATATTTCTTAAACTATAGCTGTCATTAAAAAATCATCATTTAATAATTTGGGTAGCGTGAACACTCTCATTACTAATTCTATCGACTGCCGAAACAGCAATTTCCACTAAATTATTATTAGTAACTATTTCCTGTCCATCTTCATTATAATACTTATTTTGAGATACGAGTGGAATCTCGAAACATGACGCTGAATTTTCTAAAATTGTGTAATCCCATCTTCCATCATATTTATAATAAACAATCCACCGGAAGACCTTTGTGGGTTCCTCGTGTGTCCAACTAATTTTAAGCTTATCATCTGATTTTTCAGATTTAATGATAGGTGCTTCTATGGAACTGTTTTTGAACCAAGGAGTAGCTGGAATTAACGCTTCGTTTTTATAAGGTCCATTGACAAGCGCATCAGACAATTCCTTAAAGTTGAGAAGTGATGAAATACTCCAACAGATATTTCCTGGAGAATTGGGAACCATTCCTCTAATAATCATTATCTGATTTATAACTTCCATTGTGTTCAAATCATTATTATCTCGGTCCAGACTAATACCTGGCCAAAAATGCCGATTCATCAAATTCTCATTTTTCCACCATCCCATCAACACCGGAAAGCTTTGTTTCAACGTGCTTATTTTCCAATATAATTGAGGAGCCCAATAATCAACCCAACCCTCATTTATCCAAAGTTTTGCGTCTGCAAATAATTTTTCATGTTGATCAAATCCCTCAATTGACTGTGGATGACGCGGTCTCCAAATTCCGAACGGACTTAATCCAAATTTTACGGATGGTTTGATATCTTTAATACCGTTATAAACGCGTTTAATAAATTGATTAATGTTATCTCGTCTCCAATCGGATCTGCTCAATTTACCATCATTATTTTTATACTCTTCCCAGCTTTTGTCATCCGGAAAATCCTCGTTATCATTATAAGAGGGATATGGGTAGAAATAATCATCAAAATGAATTCCATCTATATCATACCTTTTCGTAATATCCATTACAACATTAAAAGAGTGATCTTGGGCTTCCTTCTTACTTGGATCTAGCCACCAATAACCCGATTTCAGTTTATAAACCCAGTCGGGATGTTTTTTTACAATTGAAAATTCTGAAACTTCGCCCCCTTCTATATGATGGGCTCTGTAAGGGTTGAGCCATACGTGTAATTCCATTCCCCGTTTATGGGATTCCTCAACCCAAAATTCAAGAGGATCATAAAATGGCTCGGGGGCAACACCCTGTTTTCCTGTTAAATAATATGACCAGGGTTCGAGTTCACTTTTATAAAGAGCATCACATTGGGGACGTGCTTGAAATATTACCGCGTTAAAATGATTTTGGTGAAGTCTATCTAATATATGAATTGCTTCTTTTTTCTGTTCTTCTACCGATAAATATTTAGTGCTCGGCCAATTAATATTTGCAACGGTGGCAACCCACCCGCCGCGAAACTCTCTTAATACTGTTGGCTGATCAGGTATTCCTTCGGGAGAAATAACCGAAAATGAAGGGTTAATAATCATAAAAAGTATTAGGAAAGTGAAAAGGTGATTGATAATTTTTCTCATATGAATTTGTAAAAAATGAATAAATTAATTGAATAAGTGAACTAACTCTTTCTATGGCTTATATTATTATTAATGAAAATAAATAAGGTGTTATAAATACAACTACATAATTGGGTGGTTTTGTTGTTGATTTTTTATGCTGATTATAAGATGTTCACTTAGCCGGTTTTTAATCCACATGTTTTACGGATGCGATCTTTCCGGTTTGATATTCTTAAAATTATTATGCTTTTATGATCAAATTTTACACTACACTTCTTTTTTTTCTTTGCTGTAGCCTAAATCAGGTATTCTATGCCCAGAATCAACAGCTTGTCTTCGATCGTATCTCGAAAGAACAAGGCCTCATACCAGGAAATGTTAATGATATTGTTCAGGATAGTACCGGCTTTATTTGGATGGCTACGGAAAATGGTTTATGCAGATATGACGGTTATAATTTTGTTTATTATAAAAATGAAGTCAATGACCCGAATAGTTTAAGCTATAATCATGTTTTTAGTTTGCTTTTAGATAAAGATGGTGTAATGTGGGTTGGTACCCTTGGCGGAGGGCTAAATAAATTTGATGTCCGTACCGGAAAATTTAAACGATTTACTCATGATCATGATAATTCGAAAACAATAAGCAGTGATATAATTTACGAAGTGTTCCGCGATTCAAGAAATAGAATGTGGATATCTACTCTGGGTGGCGGTTTAAATTTATTTGATCCGGTCAAGGAGACATTCACACATTTCATACATACCGATAATAATCCCAACACAATTAGCAGTAATATGGTGAGCGCTATTTATGAAGACAGA
>QZKB01000052.1 GCA_003599415.1 Ignavibacteriales bacterium
ATAAATAATATTTTTCATTATATATTGCAGATATTTTCATTTCATTTTGTGATAAAAAAAATCTGATTTCATTATTAGATATAGCTTTAACCTCAATATATCTATCTATCATTTCTAAATTATCTAAAATCGTAAAACTCTTTATATCATATCCAGCTGATGTATCTTTTAAAGATATATGTTCGATTTTTGTTACCAAGTCTTTTCTGGATGACAATCTTGTCTTCTCATATTCCAAAACTTTTAGTTCAGCAAGTTTACCAATCCTATCTTGTGCTTCCATTATTTTCTTTAGTTTATCTGGACTAATGGAATGTTCTTTTATAACATCAAGAAATAAAGGGATATATTTTTCATTTAATTCATACTTATTTTGAACATTATCATAAAAAATGAATTCCAATTCAATAAGTAAGTTTCTTATATTGCTAAATCTTAGATTCTCCGAAGTCATTGTCTCAAAGATATATTTATCTTTTGAGGCAGAAAATTTTTCTAAATACTCCAACAAATATTTGTCTCTTTTATTTAGTAATACATTTATTAAAAATTCTTTTGTTTGGTTATCATTATATCTGCCTAAGAGAAATTTATTAAGCGAAGGGCCCGGTTCTATATATCCCGAATTCATACTTATCAGCTTTATTGACAAAAGAAAATCGATACATTCTTCAAAGTGGTCGCTACTTTGTGAATATAATTGTTTTAAATATTGAATGTCTTTTTGATTAATCCTATTTAATAACTCAAAGAGTACTAATATCCCCTTATAATTCACATAAAAGTCATTATTCATTTATATACCTAGGATTAAACAATCTTTTATAAGCTTCAACTTCATCTTCATCGTCAAACATATCCAACAAATATATACTGTAATCATCTTCTATTATGTCATACATTTTCTTTGCTTTTCTTTTAAGGTTGTTAAGTATATCCGTATCAATGGTATCCCTATACTGCAGGAAGTAATAATTTGCCTCGTGTAATTCTGATCCACCTACCCTGTGAATTCTATCTAAAGACTGTAAATATTGTGAGCAGTTGTATGAAAGATCATAATAAATAGCATCGAAACAAGTCTTATGTAACGAAATAGATTCTGCACAAGCCGCCGGATTTGCGATTAAAACATTCAATCCACTTCTCGAATCAATAAATTCATTCCTTATCTTTTCTCGTGTTTCTCCTTCAATAATATTTTCATTTTGTATGGGTGTTTCTCCGATAATTTTTTTATTATAAATGTTTAGAAGGTTTAGATGATCTTCAATTAATTTTATTGTCCCAATAAAATTAGACCAAATAACAATCTTCTTTTTCTCTTTCTGAAATTTAGAAACAATATTAATTAAATATTCAAGCTTCGCCGGTAGCTCAAATTGATCATAATTTTGAATAATACTTGCATAACTATCCTGATTTGAAAAAATTTCCTCATTATAATCTTGAATTGAAGTCGAAAGAAGTTTTATATATGAAGTCGCTTGACGCAATCGAATCATCCTTCCTTTTATTAAAGATTGTATTAAATTAACGTTTACTAAATAATCGTTCTTTGATGAATTTCTCAACTTATTACATATTGAATCATAAATAGTTTTTTCAAACTTGTTCATTTTGATTTGGATGGGTGGTATAAAGTTTTGCTTTTTCAGTCCTAATTCTTTTTTACGCACTCTATAGAAAATCGGACCTATTTTTTTATCTAATATTTGTTTTGCCTCTTTACCTGCTCTCTGAGCTTCTAGTTTTTTTAATTTAAATTTTTCTTCGCTTGTTAATATATCTTTTTGTGGCCATAATACTTCAATCAAATTAAATAGATCTTCATAACTCTTAGGAATTGGAGTTCCTGTCAGTACACAACGATACATTGTATATTCTGCACATTTAATAACCGCCGAAGCCCAGTTGCCATTAATCTGTTTAATATAATGTGCTTCATCAATTACAAAAAAAACTTTTAAATTTTTATTTGATAAAAATTCTATGACACTTTCTATATCATTTAAAAGTGTATGAAAAGTTGTTAAATATAGTTCATGGAATTTTTCCGTTTTATAGTATTCAGTCTCTCTATTGATTTTAATATCACCAGCAAACATGTAATTATTAGGTTCTCTTCCTAATGTTTCCTTAAATTCATTTCGCCAAGGTCCAAAACAGGAAGGTGGTCCAACAACAAAAAGACAGTTTACTTTATCCTCTAATCTTAGTTTTTCAAATACTGTGAGTACGACAGCCGTTTTACCACTCCCTGGGACAGAGAAGTTAGCGCCATTTCTAATATAGCTTAAATGTAGTGCTGCTTTTACTTGATGTTCTTTTAATTTTCTAGGTATTGATTTCTTTAAGAAGGAGATAAATTCATTAAGTTCCCTTACGTTAATATCAGCATTCTTATAAAACCTTGCTCTTTCAATGTATGATCTAAACTCCTCGTTCTCCTTTTGTAATTGGTTGTAATAGGATCTACAAGTTGTGCTAAACTCATATTTAATTTCTTCTTTATCAAAATACTGAACTATTTTTAAAAGAAGTTGAGAGGGTTTTTGTGTACTAATTAGTGAATCATAAGGTTTAGAATAATTAAAACCCCAATAGTCTAATTGATGCACCTGATAGGATTCTAACTTACTTCGATAATCCAAAATCATTACAAATCCATCTTTTATATCAACTGTCATTTATACTTCTTCTTTTTATCATGTATAATCTTATGTCGGTTACTTAACTTTTCCCAATCAAAAAACTCTTTTGCAAGCTTGTTAGCAGTATCTTCAATTTCAAGAGCTATTTTCCTTGCTTCTTTAAGATCACTACTTTCAATATTGGCTGCCTTTAGATCTTTATGGGTTAATTTTTGTAAAGCTGATTTCAATAAATCAATCGGTTTCTCTTTTTCTTCTTGATATGTAATTAAATGAAGAGCTTTAGCAACATGATGTTGTAATTCTACCGCATTATCACTTGCCCAAATATTGTCTTTTTTGCGTTCATCAATCTCTTTTCCATCTTCAATAATTTTTTCACTTTGCAATTCCATTTTTATTTTTTTTAGTTTAAGTATTTCTTCTCGTGCTTCTGGGTTTTTAAGTATTTGTGGCAATTTTCTCATTATCATATGAACTTTAGGAAGGTCTTTAAATTCTCGTTTTCTAATAATTTTAAACGCAACATCTCTCACAACTCCTACTTGATCTTCTTTTAGTCCGAGTTCATATAATTTATCTTTATCCAATAATTTCTTTTCAACTAAATTATAATAATCAAGAAATGCCTGCCATCTACCTTCTTTATCTGTAATTCCACTAGAAATAGTATCATAAAGTGCTGTTCGTCCTAAACTTTCTAAATACTTATCTATACACCTAAGTGGCTCCAAATAATCTTCTCTATATTTTTTAACAACTTTTTGAAATTCATTTTGTTCAAGATGTGCAAAATTTGGATCATCCTTGAGTTGTTCCTCTAATAACATCCCATGGTCAATCTTTTTTCTCATTGATAATGCTTTATCAAAGCTATAGTATTCTGCTTTTCCCTCACTTTGGAATTGATAACGGTTTTCAATTTGTTCTATTTCATAAATTGTCGGCGCACCACCATTTTCAACATCATCTTTACCTGGCAGTATTACCACTCTCATCCATTTAAATCTCTCGTCTTTTGTTTCTTCAAATAACCTTTCAAGTGCAAGTTTTCTTCTGTTTCCATTTATTAAAAAACCATCGCTTGTTATTATTGCAGGATCTCGTTGTGAAGCATGCCTAATTGAATTCATTAATTCTGTTGTTTTTTCAACATCTTTTTCATCGAGAAATTTTTTCAAAATCTTTTGAGTTTCTTCACTCTTTTCAATTAAAATTCCATGCATTTTTTCATAGCTTAAAACATCCGAAGCTATTCTTCCATTATCTTTACGATATCTTAAGAGTTCTACTGGAACTATTTTTATTGGACTTTTTCTTCTTATTAAATGCCAGTTCCGAAAATAGATAACTTCTTCAGAGGGAGGATCTGCGATGGTTGCACGATTTGTTATTTCAGTAGCAAAATCTTCATTTATTAATCTTTCAGGTGGTTTTGAGATAGACAGCATTCTATACCTCTTTTAATGCTTTATAATTAAAGCAATTTATTTAATAAAATTTAAACAACTATAAAATAAATCTTCCCTGCTTTCTTTAAATTGCATTTCACACAAAGTATTCTAACATTATTTGCGGTTAAGCTTGTACCACCTTTGGAGAAAGGTAGATCATGATCATAATGCAGGTTCTTTGTAGCACCACAAATAACACATTTGCCTTGGTCTCTTTTCCAAACTTCCACCTTAACTTCTGTCGGTATTAAACGGTTATGCGGAATAACCATTTCTTTCTTTATTCCAACTGATTCAACTGGCTGCAAGTAAAACTTAAATACATTTCTCTTTCCTGTATTAACAATGTTTGCATCAATTAAATTAAAGAAACCTTTATAGCACCAAATTCCATCTCTTACTTTTTCGTATACTTTTATTTTGTGTGACTCTTCTAATAAATTTAATTTGTAAGCTTGGGCTGCAATAAAAAATTTTCCGTTTTCAGTAAGTGTTCCGTTTGGAGAGGTCATTGGTTGATCTGCAGTTTTTGGATTATCAATCCAATTAGAATGTGAGTCGTGTCCTTCATAAATGAGTGTGTTTGTTTTATTGTCCCACTCATCATCATAAGGTGCATTCTTTCTTACGGACATTAGAAATATTGAATAATGAGGAGTAACATTATAATTCATACCCCGTTGTAAGTTAATTCCTTCAGCAGCAACAAGGTCGGAATATTTAACAATATCATCAACCTTAAAAACAGTTTTAGCTGGAAACCTTAATAACCGCATAGTCCCCTATGTTTAAGCTGGGGCAAATTTAGTAAAAACAAATATAAAACAACAGTTACTCAACAAAATACTTGTCCGCAATCTGGCTGCTGACCGGTGGAGTAAGTTTATTAAGTCGGTTATAAGAAAGAATATTATGATGCTTCAGAACTCCAACACTTATTGCCGGACTTACATTACCAGCTTTGCAAAAAAGTTTATCTTAAACACAGAGTGTTAGTTCTTGTAATCGTCAAAACAAACAAGAGTCTATTTAGCTTTAATTACTTTGGAGGTAATGTAATTACTTTATACCTCTGGAATAATTTCTTCTGAGTAATTTTTTTCTAATGCCTTTCTTCATTATTTATAAGTGTCAATTTATTATCTCGCCATTCTCCTCAACAAAATAATAAGGCTTTCATGTTAGTTAATTTTTATGATACCGCTTCAGTTTCTTACATTTTTTGATATTTTACGACAAACAATCCATTTGCAGTTGGACATTTCGCATTTATCTTCGCAAATATTCAAATTAAATCCGGCAATACTCAATTTATATTTACGTTTTATACAAATATTATCTTATTTAATACGTTTATATTTATATATTTTGCATTTAATTTTGCAATTATTCTATTTATAATCACAGATATGCGAAAATAAATTTCTAATATTACAGCAATAATTACATTATCTTCAATTCAAATTTATTAATTGACAATATAATTACTATTAGTTGAACCAATTTTTGCAATATTCAACTTTAATTTCTTATTAAGAAAAATAATTTTCGCAGAATAATAAATTTTTATTGCATTATTTCAAACAAGTTTGTATTTTGATTACCGGAATCGTTCTCTTGTCAACCACAACAGGGATGGGTATCGGAGAAAGACCCCAAATTGAGTACTCGATATCCTCATCCTTGCAATTTTCTTTGGAGCTTGTGAGTGCTTAAATATAATTTTGAGCGATTATTTAAAATGAAGGGGATTCTAAAGCCGGCACAATTCCTTATCCATGCAGGTTTTTCCAAAGATGCTGCTTATAGAATTGTCAACGGTAAAGTATCTGCTTTTACTCCTGCCCAGATTGAAAAATTATGTCTGATTTTTCATTGTTCACCTAATGACCTGATGGAATGGATTCCTGACGACAAAACAACTATCAACGAAAACCATCCGCTTAAAAAACTTGTTGCAGTAAAAGAAATTGACTTAAGAAATATTGCAAAGGACATCCCGATTAATAAGATCGAGGATTTTGCTCAAAAACTTGAGGAATTGAAGAAGTCTTTGTTCTAAAGACCTCATTGGAAATTCACAGGTTTAATATAAAACAGATATCAAAGACGTACATTACCAGAGACGTCGGGCCAGTGAAAAGTATAATTTATGTTGTCGGAGCAAAATTTTTACCTTATGACTCCTTAAATATTCGTTAAAAACAAAGGATTATTTTTCGATAATTAATATTGCTGTAGAATTCTTTCAAAATTTCCAGAAACAAATTTGATTTTTTTCAGTCAAATAATTGAATAAACAGCAAAACATTGAAGATTATTGATTTTCTTGTTTAAAATAATGAATCAAATAGTTAAATTTGGTGTTTTGAAAAATAGAGTTTGATATAAAATTCATGGCAGGTTATCATTTCCTGTTCAAATATAACAAAAAAAATGAAAAAACAAGTTTTCTGACAAGAAATTTCTAAATAGATTCCAAACAAATTAAAGGAGTTGTTTAATTTGAAAATAACCAAGCAATACACTCAACGCGAAAGCCAGTCACTTGATAAATACTTCCAGGAAATAGGGAAAGTAGAACTCCTTACCCCGGATGATGAAGTAGATCTGGCTATCCGTATTAAACAGGGTGACCAGGAAGCTTTGGAAATACTTACCAAGGCAAACCTCCGCTTTGTTGTTAGTGTTGCTAAACAATACCAGAACCAGGGACTTTCCCTTGGCGACCTCATTAATGAGGGTAACGTTGGCTTAATTAAAGCCGCGAAAAAGTTTGATGAAACAAAAGGATTTAAATTTATATCCTATGCAGTCTGGTGGATCAGACAATCAATTTTACAGGCACTCGGTGATCATGCAAGAATGGTTAGATTACCTTTAAACAGGGTTGGCGCATTAAATAAAATTGCCAAAGCTTACAATGAACTTGAACAGCTTTACGAAAGACAACCTACCGTTGCCGAATTAGCTAAAGAACTTGAAATGGACGAGGAAGAAGTTGCTTACGCACTTGAAATTTCCGGCCGTCATATTTCTATGGATGCCCCCTTTGCACAAAGTGATGATAACAGTAATAACCTGCTTGATGTCATTCACGATGATAAAACACAGACACCTGATCATTTGCTCATGAAAGAATCGTTAAAGAATGAAATTAACGACGCACTTTCCACGCTTACAGAAAGAGAAGCAACTGTTATCCGTTATTACTTTGGCCTTGATACCGAATACTCTTTAACATTGGAAGAACTCGGTGAGAAACTGAATCTTACGCGTGAAAGAGTCAGACAGATTAAGGAAAAGGCAATCAGAAGATTGCGTCATACATCCAGAAGCCAGCAGCTTCAGGCTTATTTAGGCTAAGAATTACAAGGCGGTTATTACACCGCCTTTTTTATTTCATAATATTTACTTCACTTCTTTTTAATATTCTCTGTTAAATAAACTTTGCTTAAAAATATTCGATTATTGTTTTAATGTTGAAAAGGAAATACTTAATTTCACAATATAAAATTGATTATTTGCGGCGGACGGTAAAATGAACAAAGACAATTTCGATCTCTTTCTTACTCTTATTAAACTTAAATCTTTCCTCATAAGTATGGTGGATCAGCCGGAAGATTGCTTCAGAAGCTTTGATCTTACAGAAGAATATTTATCCAGGAAATGCCCGGATCAAAAAGATTTGATTGTTAACCTGCTGAAGGAAAACAAAATAAACAGCGATTGCGATATTGCCTTTGATGAGACAATTCATGAAAAATTTAAGGAGATAGCAATTAATAAAAACAAACTGATAGACCTGCCTACACTCCTTTCCAGATTTGAAATTGATGCAGGCAATATTACTATTAAAGACCAATTGCTGATTGAGCGAAATGAAAACATCCAGGCAATCCTTGATACACTTTTTCATATAGCTAAAAACTGGGCCGCACGCAAAGAACTTGAGGATGACGTTGAAAGCTTTTCAACTCTGGAAGAGGAAGAATTAATCAGACCGGATGAGGAACAAAAACTTAATAAGCTCGATAATTACAACACCATTTCCTTTAATAACATCTCTATTCTTACAAGGAAATATATTGAACAATTTACCGACTACTATTTTAAGTATGGCGGAGATATCTCATTAGAAGA
The DNA here is from genome assembly GCA_003599415.1 of Ignavibacteriales bacterium. Lineage (GTDB taxonomy): Bacteria > Bacteroidota > Ignavibacteria > Ignavibacteriales > SURF-24 > SURF-24. Next base: position 8,252 of record QZKB01000052.1, read on the forward strand.
GTTTTTAAATTACATCCCAAATCTTAAACATGCGGTAACGGAAAAATATAAAAAGCTTTTTAAGGATAGCGGTTTGGAAAAAGACTTATAGTTTTTTTAAATGATTAAAGCAATTTCCTTTTCATTATAACAAACAAACTTCTGAATGTAACGGATGAGATTACAACTATTCCACCAATAACTGCCCAATAGCTTGGTCTCTCACCAACTATCAATAAAACCCAGACAGGATTTAGAATTGGTTCAAGAACAGGTATTAAAATTCCTTCTATTGCTGTTACGTGTTTTATAGCAGTGGAATAAAATATATAGGAAAGCCCAAGCTGAAACACTCCAAGTAATAATAAACCCAATATGCTGTTTGAATCCGGAATTGCACCAAACATAAACGGCAAACCAATTAATGCTGTTAATAAATTCCCAATAATCACCGATTCAATCGGAGATTCGTCTTTTTGTTTTCGCATAGTTAGTACAAGCCATGCAAATGCAACTCCGCTTAGTATTGCAGTTATGTTCCCGATTAAACTTCCTGCTGATAATCTGTCTACAAAAAACAAAGTCATTCCAGACATAACGAGCAGAATAGTAAGCCAGTCAATGCGGGACATTTTTTCCTTTAAGAACCAGTTACCAAACAATGCAACATATATTGGAGCAGTAAACTGTAAAAGTATTGCATTGGCAGCAGTTGTTAATTTATTTGATAAGACAAAGAGGATTACAGTTGCAGCGTAAGCCAACCCGCCAAGAATTTTAATAAAGGTCAATTGTATTCTGAACTTACGCGTAACCAACAATATAAACACAAGAGCAATTATGCTCCTGCCGCCGGCAATTGCGACCGGGTTCCATTGAACCAGTTTTATTAAAACTCCGCCGGAACTCCAGAGTAACGCAGTAAGAATTAGCAGTACAATTGATTTGTTGTGATCAGTCATTTAGAATATTCTGCGGATTAAGGAAGTTCACAAGAGGCTGAAAAAGATTTTCAGCCTCCGATAAAATTTTAATTAATTAAATTTTTTAAGCAGATCTTTAACGGCATCTTTATGAATCATAAAGTCAACTATTTTCAGCTTAACATAATCCTCACTGTAAAAATAATATCCAACGTTATCGCCATTCTGTGCGCCTGCACCTGAATCTTTAATCATATACCAGTCTTTACCATCCTTTTCATAATAACCAACAATATGAATTCCGTGATCATCTGTGGTTGTTCCGTTAGAGAACCTAAACTGTCTTGCGTTCTCATCAATAAACTCTGACGGAATATCAAAGGTAGGTACTATACCAACTTCTACGTGCGATTCATATCCCGGTTCAGAAACATCTCCGCCGATTGCTAATGTGTAACCGTTTCTTATTGCTCCTTTAATCGCTTTCATATATTCATCAAGAGGAACGTTAAAATATGAACTGTCCATCCACCAGTTATCTGGAACATCATACTTGCCTTGTTTATAATATGGAATTTCCATCAATGAAATTATATCAACATAATCTTCCATCTTAAGCTTAAGAAGATTTTTAAGATATTCCACCGGCGTCCATTCTTTACCGTCAACAAAAACTGATGCAGGTGGCGTTCCTATATAATGATTCATAATCGATTTAATAGTCCCGATAACTTCTTCTTCATTCCAACTGTTTGAAGTCTTTACGGATTGAAGATAGTTATTCATTTCAGCAAACATTTTGCTATGGTCATGATGTTTTTGTCCGGGCAATTTACCGGTATATAATGCTTCAGGAACAACGCCGTACATTTCCCATATTCTTCTAAGGCCGTTCGCCTCAGATCCTTCAGCGAAATTAGAATTACCTCTTTCTTTTATAAATCTTTTTGCCTTCTCAACATATTCCCAGTAAGCCGTCCACATTGGTGAAAGTTTAACTTGCCTGTTTGTCAATCTGTAAATTTCGGATTCCATCATAGAGGTTGTGGAAAAACTCCAGCAAGTACCTGTAATTCCCTGGTTAACAGGTTCGTTGTGCCAGTATTCTTTGTAAAGTTTTCTATCGGTCGGAAATTTCATTCCCGTAAAATCAACCTGGAAGGTTTTCTTTTTTGTCGAATCTGATTTATTGAACGAAGATATTTCTTTATTCATATTTTCATAAAACTCATTTTTACCATCAACAAACTTTGCTTTATCTTTTTGCTGTGGTAACATATTCGCTGAAAAAGCAATCAGCATAAAAAATAGGATGGATAATTTTATTCTCATTATAATTTTTCCTGAAGTTCTTATTTAAATTTGCCTGAAAAATTAAGACAGATAAAATACAAAAGCAA
>QZKB01000083.1 GCA_003599415.1 Ignavibacteriales bacterium
CAAGCTACGCAGCTACGTATTATGTAGATCCAATAAACGGCAATGATACTTATTCCGGAAAATCAATAGACAAACCTTTTCTTACAATAACAAAGGCAATTACTGTTTTAAAAGCCGGAGATACAACCTATCTCCGCGGAGGCGCTTACACTTTAACCACTACAATCAATATCAATTCATCATTAGATGGCACTCCAACTGCAAGGTTGAACCTGATATCATATCCCGGAGATTCAAGACCAATCCTTGATTGTTCCTCGATGGCAGTTGGTAGTTCTAACAGGGCAGTGTATCTAAGAGGAGATTACTGGTTTATAAAAGGAATAGATTTTAAAGGTGCAGGTGATAATGGTATGTTCATTAGCGGCTCGAATAATATTATTGAAGATTGTCGTTTTTACGAAAACAGAGATACCGGACTTCAATTGGGTAGCGGTGCTTCCAAAAATAGAATTATTAATTGCGATTCATATTACAATTCGGATCCCGGCCAGGGAAACGCAGATGGCTTTGCTCCCAAGCTTGATGTAGGCTCAGGGAATTATTTTTATGGCTGCCGAGCCTGGCAAAATTCAGATGATGGCTGGGATGGCTATATGAGAACAGATGTTGGTCTGGATACAATTACAACTACACTGGAAAACTGCTGGTGTTTTAAAAACGGATATTTAAAGAACGGTAATGCAAGTGTTGGAAACGGAAATGGATATAAAATGGGAGGAAGCGATCAGAAAAATCTTAGGCATAACTTTATACTTAAAAACTGTATCGCATTTGATAACAGAGTTAATGGTTTTGATCAGAATAACAACAAAGGCTCTATGACACTTCTGAATTGTACAGGTTACAGAAACAAAACCAACTACGGTATGAACATTCCTTTAAGTACCGGGAATAATATCATTATTAAAAACTGTATATCTTTGGCTGCATCAGTATCAATATTATCAACTGCAATTCAGGAGAAAAACAGTTGGATGACTCCACTTTCAGTTTCGGAAAATGATTTCATCAGTCTTGATCCTGCAGTAGCTTATGGCCAAAGAAATACTGATGGAAGCTTACCACAAATCGACTTCCTTCATCTCGCTGATGGCAGTTCATTAATAGATGCCGGGGTTAATGTTGGTTTAACTTTTAACGGTATTGCACCAGACTTAGGTGCATTCGAATCTGATTATGGAATAAATGTACCGGTTGAGTTGGTAACATTTTCAGCATATTACCATAATAACAAGATAGTGTTAAATTGGAAAACAGCTTCGGAAATAAATAACTATGGGTTTGAAGTTGAACGGAAAAACCAGGATTATGAAAATTCAACCTGGGAAACAATTGGATTTGTAAAAGGGAACGGAACAACAAGTTCACCTAAGGAATACTCATTTATTGATACACAATTTGAAGGAAGTGTTTTTCTTTATAGAATAAAACAAATTGATTTTAACGGACATTCAGAATATTCTCAAACAATTGAAATATCAATTGAAAAGATTAAACAATATGTCATATCTCAGAATTACCCAAATCCGTTTAATCCAACAACAAAAATTCGCTACACTATTCCAGTCGTAAGAGCGAATCACTCCAACGAAAGCGGAACACACCAACAAAAGGTAACATTAACAGTATATGATCTTTTAGGAAATGAAGTTAATACACTTTTAAACGAAGAACAATCCGCCGGTGAATATGAAATTGAGTTCGATGGAAGTAAACTTGCAAGCGGAATGTATTTCTACGAATTACGTTCTGGAGATTTCATTTCTACAAGAAGGATGATACTAATGAAATAAAGTTATTGAATATATGTGTACCACATAAAATAATTTGGATGAACATTTGTTGTTTAAAACCAAAAACCCGGAATCAATCCGGGCTTTATCGAGCGGGGTTGACGAGGCTTCCCGACTTAGTCGGGACGACCGCCTGCGTTAACTAATTCCTCAATATACTTTCTGCTTTTCTTCCTCTTGATTTCTAGTTCCCTTTTAATTGCTTCACTCTTTGTTGTGAATTCTTCATGGTAAACCAATTGCCAGGGAACACCACTAGAAGAATACTTTCCCCAACCGGAATTGTGTCGTTCAATTCTTTGATGTGAATTTTCAGTTTATCCCGCATAAAAATTATTACTTGAAGCTGGATATAGAATGGACCTCTAATTCAAAAAAGTCCAACGGACGTTTTTATTTTAACTAAAAATCTAGAATGTATTCGGGTTTCTTTTTGGGGCAGCAATATAAATGAAAGTATCATAAGTTACTTAAAGCATTAGGCAGGTAAAAGTCCGTCTATGCTTTCAATTATTAAAAAACTGAACGCTATAGTCTAATTCAAAGATCTATATTCATTTGGTGCATAGCCGGTTTCATTTTTAAACATTCTGCTGAAATGTTGGGAGTACTTGAATCCTAATTCGAAAGCGATTTCACTAATTGTTTTATTCTTGTCAAAAATCTTATCCATAGCCACATTAATTATTTTATTCTGAATGTATTCTTTAGCAGATTTTCCAGTTGCTTTTTTAATCAAGTCGCCAAAATAATTTGGTGATAGATTAAGTCGATCAGCAAAATATGCAACTGAAGGCAATCCTATTGTTACTGGTTTGTCTGATAAGAAAAATTCATTTAACAATTCTTCAAACTTTTCTAAAACTCCTTTGTTAGCATTATCTCTGGTAATAAATTGGCGGTCATAAAACCGGTTGCAGTAATTTAGGAACAGTTCAATATTCGATGTAATAAGTTTTTTACTATGCTTATCAATACTTTGTTCAAGTTCAAATTTAATCTTTGCAAAACAGTCTAAAACAATCTGTCTTTCACGTTCAGAAATATGTAAAGCTTCATTTGCATTATAGCTAAAGAAACGATAATCATTTATATTTTTGGCTAAATTTGTTCCTTGTAACAAATCAGAATGAAATACAAGTGCGTGTCCTTTTGGCTGGTACACTTTCCCATCATTTTCAATCTCCAAAACTTGCCCGGGTGAAACGAAAACTATCGTACCCTCCTGGTAATCATAGTAATTACGCCCATATTTTAATTCACCGCATTTTATATCTTTAAGAAAAATACAGTACAGACCATAATTAACTTTAACATTTTTTTCAACTCCCCAGGTTCTAGGATTAGCTTTTGAAAAATCAATTACACTAACTAAAGGATGGAGTGTTTCATGATTATTAAAAGCATTATATTCACTTATAGTGTCAAATCTATACATTCTTCTCTCTTCTCAAATTTTCAATATACCAATTTATACAATTTTACAAATTTATTAGTAATACCTAATCAGATTCAGTAAAAATGGTAGCTAAATCTGTATTCTATATACAATTACTCATATAGTAAAACATTACATTTGTACTGTACAAAAAATAATATGAAATAAAATGAAATATAAAATAGAAAAATCTTTGATATTCAATAACGAATTAAAAATTGGAAATCACAAAGTGAAATTAATAAATATATTTCTCTTGCTATTTGTAGCGTTGAATTTTCTTGCTTGCAATTCAGATCTGGAGAACCAGTTAATACTTAACGAGCAAGGAAGTTTTACAGTTGGTGGTACAGTTTTAACTGAACCCGGGACTTTTGACCCTTATAATCCAACTCCGGCTGGACAGACTTTGCATGGTGACCATGCGTATGTCTTTTATCAAATTCCAGTTAAAGCTCGTAAATATCCAATGGTAATGTGGCATGGTATTGGTCAGTTTTCAAAAACATGGGAAACCACTCCTGACGGAAGAGAAGGATTTCAAAACATTTTTTTACGCAGGCATTTCTCAGTCTATCTTATCGACCAGCCACGAAGAGGTGATGCCGGCAGAAGTACGGTTACTGCAAACATTAAGCCTACTCCAGATGAACAACAATGGTTTGGTACTTTTCGGTTAGGTATCTGGCCAAAATATTTTGATGGAGTCCAGTTTGCTCAAGACTCAGTAACGCTTGAACAATATTTTAGAGCAATGACACCAAGTATTGGTATGATTGATATAAATGTTAATACAGATGCCGTTTCTGCTCTGTTCAATAAAATTGGTCCAGCAATACTGGTTACTCATTCACATTCAGGTGGAATGGGCTGGCTTGCCGCAATAAAAAATCAAAACATTAAAGCAATTGTTGCTTATGAACCCGGCAGCGGATTTATATTTCCTGAAGGTGAAGTTCCATCACCTATGCCAAGTTCAGGTGGTACTCTTGAAGCTGTAGGAGTGCCGTTAAAAGAATTTAAGCAACTTACTAAAATTCCAATAGTAATTTATTACGGTGATTTTATTCCAGATAAACCAAGTAAAAATCCGGGACAAGATGGATGGCGTGTGCGCCTTGAAATGGCGAAGTTATGGAGAAATACAGTAAATAAGTATGGCGGCGATGTAACGTTAGTACATCTACCTGAAATAGGAATTAAAGGGAATACACATTTTCCGTTTTCTGATTTAAACAATTTGGAAATAGCCAATTTAATGTCGGAATGGTTAAAGGGAAAAGGATTGGATAAATAAATAAGTAGAGGAAAAATATGAAAAACATAAAACTTAATAACGGTATTGAAATGCCCATCCTTGGTTATGGTGTATTTCAGATAACAGACTTAAATGAATGTGAAAATAATGTACTATATGCTATTGAATCAGGTTACCGGCTGATAGATACGGCAGCATCTTATATGAATGAAACTGCTGTTGGTAATGCAATTAAAAAAAGTGGGGTAAGCCGAAAGGAATTATTTATCACGACTAAATTATGGGTGCAAGATACCGGTTATGAAAAAACGTTAAAGTCTTTTGAAAAATCATTAAATAAACTTCAGATTGATTATCTGGACTTATACTTAATTCATCAGCCCTATGGAGATGTTCATGGTTCATGGAGGGCAATGGAAAAATTATATAAGGAAGGGATGGTTAAAGCTATTGGTGTGAGTAACTTTCAACCTTATCGTGTAATGGATATCATAATGTTTAATGAGGTTGCGCCTTCCGTAAACCAAGTTGAAACTCATCCTTTCAATCAACAAATTAATGAGCAGAAATTTTTAATCGAAAATGGAATACAAATAGAATCATGGGGACCTTTTGCTGAAGGTAAGAATAATTTGTTTAGTAACGAATTACTAAAGAATATTGGAGACAAATATTCAAAAAGCATTGCTCAAGTTGTACTCCGCTGGTTAATTCAAAGAAGAATTGTGGCGATTCCTAAATCCGGAAAAAAAGAACGGATAAAGGAAAATCTCGACGTTTTCAATTTTGAATTAAGCGATAATGATATGAAAGCTATATCTACTTTAGATACAAGAACAAGCAGCTTTTTTGATCATCAAAACCCAGAGATTGTAAAATGGATGCGAAGCAGAACACTTGATTTATAGTTATTTGTAGCAAATGTAAAAATATATTTCCAATATGCGTCTTTGTAAGGATCTAATTTGAAGATACAAAAAAGACCTTACAAAAATCTCGGATTAAAAATAAAATTTCACATAAACGGTAATACTTATGAAAGCAAGAATTAAGATAAATTTTTTATTAATAGTGATTATGATGACAAACATTATTTCTTTAAGTCAAACTAAAAACAATAATCCTTTTGGCTTAGTTTACCAAAATGCAATTGCAGAAAATGTTAAAGGTGAAGTGAATATTCATCCCATAACCTATAAACTCAATGGTATTGATATCTCAGCCAATGTTTATACTCCAGCTAATTATGATCCATCAAAAAGTTATGCTGCAATAGTGGTTGCACATCCTAATGGTGGCGTTAAAGAGCAGGTAGCAGGATTATACGCACAGCGTTTAGCGGAGTTAGGTTTTATTACAATTGCAGCTGATGCATCCTACCAAGGAGCCAGTGGAGGAGAACCGCGTAATGTAGATAAACCAACAAATCGAATTGAAGACATTAGGGAATGGCAGATTATATAACACAATTTGCAGGAGTAGATGAAGAACTATTGGGAGTATTAGGTATTTGCGGTGGTGGCGGTTATACTTTAGCAGCTGCTCAAACCGACAAACGCTATAAAGCTGTTGCTACTTTGAGCATGTTTAATTCAGGATTGGTAAGACGAAATGGATTTAGAGACTCTCAAATTGGAAACATTCAGGAAAGATTAAAACAAGCTTCTGATGCTCGTACTATGGAAACTAAGAGCGGAAAAATCCTTTATGCTGCTGATACAAAAATAACAGATGAAATGGCGGATAAAATGCCTTACGATTTATATCGTGAAGGGCACTATTACTATGATGTAACATATGCACATCCAAATTCTACTTTTAGATATACCATGAGCAGTTTACTTGATCTGATGGCATTTGATGCAACCACCAATATGGATTTGATCAACCAACCATTATTAATGATTGCAGGCAGTGAAGCAGATACTTATTATATGACTGACAGTGCATACAAACTTGCCACAGGCACTAAAGAGAAAGAATTGTATCTTATACCAGGAGCTACACATATTCAAACTTATTACGTCCCAGAATATGTATCTCAAGCAATAAACAAACTCAATAAGTTCTTTAGTAAATATTTATAAATAATATGCAATTCTTGCAAGTTATCTTTTATGTAAGTTAAGAAGTGGCAATTAATAAAGTGAACGCTAAAAGTAGGATATATTACAAGAATATATCGTAATGTGCAGACAATATATTGTAAATAATTAAAACAATAATAAGGATGTAAAATGAAAAAATTATTGACAGTCTTAGTTGTAATTAGCAGCTGCTCATTATATGCACAACAAGAGGTTCTTATAGACGCCCCAGAGGTTTGTACAACATCTGGAATTGTGCGTGGTGTTACTGAAGGAGATGTATCAAGTTTTAAAGGAATTCCATTTGCTGATCCACCTGTTGGTGAATATCGATGGCGCCCTCCCCAACCAGTAACGTCTTGGGAAGGTGTTCGTGAAGCAATTGAGTTTGGCCCTAATTGTGCGCAGGCTGGCTGGGGTACAGCTCCAGGAAAAATTGCTGAAGGTTCATCGGAGGATTGTTTATATCTTAATCTGTGGCTACCTGCCGAAACTAAACCAGGAGCAAAACTTCCGGTTATGGTATGGATACACGGTGGTGCATTCGTTGGAGGCAGCGGTTCAGGTCCAGGCACTTCAGGTAATGAGTTCGCCAAACAAGGAGTTATTCTGATGACCTTCAATTATCGTCTTGGGCGACTCGGTCATTTCGCATTCCCTGCATTGAGTAAGGAATACCCGGAAGAACCAAAGGGAAGTTATGCTTACATGGACCAGATTGCAGCACTCAAGTGGGTGCAGGAAAACATTGCCGCATTTGGAGGTGATCCTAAAAATGTTACTATTTTCGGTTTCTCTTCAGGCGGTGTTTCAGTACATTCACTATTGACTATACCGGCTGCACAAGGTCTTTTCCAAAAGGCAATCAGCGAGTCTGGAGGTGGCCGGGATGGTGTTTTAACCGGCAGGCCGATACGCGAAGAAAATGCTGATCCTTACTATCCCGTTTCTGCAGAAACAATAGGAATAAACTTTGCACATAAACATGGGATTGAAGGCACCGATAAAGAAGCATTGGCCAAGCTACGTGCACTGAGCGTAGAAGAGATTGTTGATGGAGGACAGGAAACAGATGGGCAAGGAGGTCTGCGTATCTATTCAGGACCTATACTTGACGGCAAGTTTGTTGTTGAGACTGCCGAGAGTGCATACAAGGTAGGAAGACAAGCAGCCGTTCCACTCATCATCGGAAATGCAAGTGCGGAAATCGGCGGAGGCTTTGTTAATTCCAGCAGTTCAAAGGAAGAACTATTCTCACTGTTTGACGAACTTGAGAGTGAGGTAAAAGCCGCCTATGATCCAGATGGTAATAAAGAATTCGCTGAGGTAATCACAAAGTTTAACACGGACTGGGTGTGGGCTGAACCGGGTCGTTTAGCAGCAAGAGCATTTGTTGCAAAAGGAGAACCAACCTATGTATACCTTTTCTCTTACGTCCCTGCCTCAATGAGAGAGATGATGCACTTTGGCGCAGGACACGGGTCTGAAGTACCTTATGTATTTAACAACCTCAATTCGCGCTGGGGTTCTCCTGAGGTAACACATGAAGAGAAAGAAATAGCAAAAATAATGAACACTTATTGGACAAACTTCGCCAAAACGGGCGATCCCAATGGAGAAGGATTACCGAAATGGCCAGTTTACAATCTCAAAAAGAATGAGATTCTCGAGATCCAGTCGGATGGTGAACTGGTCGGTAAACCAGATCCAAGGAAAGAAAGACTTGATGTGATTGAAAAGGTTTCCAAGCTAAGGAATGAAATACAATCGCGTGGTGGTATTTAATCGGAAAAGTTAAGCCAGAAAGAATTGTTAATCTCAAGAAAAATAATATGAAGCAAAATATGGTAAATGAAAAAAGGATTACCATTATGGCAAAAAAATTGGCAGTAAGAATTATCATAGGATTAACTTTTATGAGTTGTATCTATGGAAGCCTTCATGCACAACGTAAGGAAGAGTCTAAGATGGCATTAACAATAAAGCAGCAAAGTATTGTACCAATTGCAGTTTACACAGCGGTAGGTAACCTTCAAAAATTAAAAACAGCACTAAGCGAAGGATTAGATGCCGGATTAACCATAACTGAAATAAAAGAAGTCATAGTACATTTGTATGCGTATTGTGGATTTCCTCGCAGTTTCCGCGGATTGCAAACCTTTATGGATGTGCTGGATGAACGAAAAGCTAATGGAATTAAAAATGAAACCGGTATAGATGCAACACCTATAAATGATAAACGCAGCAAATATGAACGCGGCAAAGAAAATTTAGAAAAACTTGTAGGGATGCCTCTAAACGATCAGCAAATAGGTTATGCCGCTTTTGCCCCCATAATAGAAATTTTTCTAAAAGAACATCTGTTCGCCGATATTTTTGAACGAGATGTTCTGACTTTTGCAGAGAGAGAATTAGTAACAATATCGGTTCTTAGTTGCATAGGTGGTGTTGAGCCTATGTTACACTCTCATTTGGCGATTTGTCTGAATGTTGGCTTTACTACGCAACAGCTTAGTGAATTTATAAGTATCATCAAGTCAACCTTAGGTATAAAAGAAGCAGAAAATGTTCAGACAGTTTTAGATGGAGTTATTGCAAACATGCAATCTCAATAATTAAAAAAGCAAAGGAATCTTTTAACAAGAACCAAAGTAAACAAATTAAAGATAATCCGATGATGAAACACAATATTCAATACAGCTTGCTTTTTCTAATCATTCTTATTGTCGGTTGTAATACAGGAGAAAAAATAGAAAGGTTGATCAGGCAAAGTAATTATGTTTTCCCAAAAGGTGAAAAAATAACCAGTAACAACTTTACCGGAACAGTATGGGTGAAGATGATGGGAACCAATGATAGTGCATTGAATGCAAGGTTTGGCAATGTTACCTTTGAACCGATGGCAAGAACAAATTGGCATTCTCATCCTGGAGGACAGATACTACTTATTACCGAAGGCCAGGGATACTACAAAGCACAAGGACAACCAGCACGATTACTAGGCAAAGGTGATGTTGTAGAAATTCTACCAAATGTAGTACACTGGCATGGTGCCAGCCCTAATAGTGAATTTGCACACATTGCCATCAGTCTTAATACCGATAAAGGAGGTACTGTTTGGTTACAACCTGTTACAGAGAAGGAATATCCAAAATAAATAGTAATACACCCTACTAGTAAGTAAATGAAATAAGAGATGATGAAGCAATAGCCTATATAGCGAATGATATTAGTTACAAATAATTGCAGCAGATTTATAAAAAATTAGAACACCTTCTCCCCAAAAATTAGAGCAATTGGCGTAGTGACTTTCAACCAGATCTTATTAAAGGACTTATTAATTTTAGATGAAGTAGTTACTTCAATCAACCAGATTGAAAAGTAGAAATTCTTACAGGAGAATAAAATCCAGAACGAATCCTGAGAACCATTTGCTGAATGAAGAAATGATTTATTTAAGAAAAATATTCTTCAATCATTTGGTAAAAATATTTAAATAGATTGATTCCTTTTTAACTAAACTAACATAAATTATTATTAAACTAATAAATGTTTTTAAAATTTCTACTTCAGTCACCACTTCATGTATTTTCTTTAAAACATAAAAGCCTTGCAAGCAATTAATTTACAAGGCTTTATCGAGCGGGATTGACGAGGCTTCCCGACTTAGTCGGGACGACATCCTGTGTTAACTAACGTCTCAATATACTTCCTGCTTTTCTTCCCCTTGATCTCTTGTTCCCTTTTTATTGCTTCACTCTTTGTTGCGAATTCTTCATAGAAAACCAATTGCCAGGGAAC
>QZKB01000060.1 GCA_003599415.1 Ignavibacteriales bacterium
GTTGGATTATCCCACAAGCAAAAAAATATGCCGGATGAATTAAGCGGCGGTGAACAACAGAGAGTTTCTATTGCAAGAGCAATTGTAAATGAACCGAAATTAATTTTAGCAGATGAACCTACCGGGAATCTCGACCCTGAAACTTCCATTGAAATACTTGAGATTCTTAAGAAGATAAATTCAAGAGGAACATCAGTAATTCTTGCGACCCATAATTATGAGCTTGTAAGAAAATTTAATGCAAGAATAGTTAAACTTGAAAATGGAAAAGCGTATAAAGTAGTAATCAGGCAGTCACAGAATAATAAATAGCAATGGGGCAAACAGGTTGCCCCTTAATTCTTATTTTATTTTACCAACCAACTCTTCAGCAACCATGTTAACCGGTTGATCTCCGTTAACAAAAGTTAACTTTCCTTTGCTTTTATAATAATCCAGAACAGGTTCTGTTTGTGCATGAAAAACATTAAGTCTGTTTCTGATTACATCTTCTTCGTCATCTTTACGTTTATATAGACTTTCTGCGGCACCGCATTTGGGGCAGGTAGTTTTGCCTTCAACTTCACTTAAGGTAAAAATAGTACCGCATACTTTGCAGGCAAGACGATTGGACAGACGCTGTATAATCAATTCATCATCAACTGTAATTGCCAGATAATATTCTTCATCAGTTTTAAGTGATTGAAATATTTCATCAAGAAGTTTAGCCTGATCCAGGGTACGTGGGTAACCGTCAAGAATAAAGCCTTTCTCGCATTCCTTACCTGATAAGACTTCCTTTATAAGATCAGCCATTAGGTCATCAGGAACAAGATAACCGGATTCAACTATTTCTTTAGCCTTCAGGCCAAGAACAGTCTGATTCTTAATGGCACTTCTTAATATATCACCGGTGGAGATGTGAGGAACATTTAATTTATCAGCTAAAATTTTAGCCTGTGTTCCTTTGCCAACTCCGGGTGCACCAAACATAACAATACGCATTTTATTCCCTAATATTTTTGAATCAAAATTATATGCAAAAAGTTTTTGAAGCAAGAAAATTATAATGTTTGCCTGCCGCTTTATCAGAATTTAAGTGAGATAATATTTCCACTCATATCACTTGCAATAATGTTACTACTGCTTACTGCAGTAATTTTGTTTACAGAACTGACACCAATTTTATATATCCATAAAATCTTTCCGTTTTTTGAATTCATACAATAGACTAATCCATTTCTTGTCCCAAAAAATATTTTACCTTTTTGCTCAACAATGCTTCCGGGATTGAAATCATAACCGTAATTTGCAGCAACAATCCATTTTTCCTTTAATTGATTTTCTGATGGTGAGAAAGCAAAAACCGAATCGTTCATTGTTCTGGAAAAAATAGTTTTACCATCCGAAGAAATTCCAATTGATTCTCTTACCTGGTGTTTATTCGATCTCCAGATTATTTCTCCTGTGTTTTCATCAATAGCAGTTAGAAATCTATCCGGTGCTGCAATAAAAACTTTTCCATTTGAAGCAACAGGTTCACAGGCTGCAGGAGAATAAAGTTCTTCTATTCTTCCATTATTCCATTTCCATTTAAAATTACCAGTTGTTTTGTCAAGCGCATATAAGTATGAATCCCAGGCGCCAAAAATAATACTGTTTTTTGTAAGCCATGGTTTAGTTTCAACGAAACCATTCAGCCCGGTAAAATTCCATAATAAATTGTTCGTGGGTAAATCAACAGCATTGAATGAATAGTCTCCGGATGCAAAGTAAACAATATTTTTTTCAACTACCGGAGAACATAGTATTGGTCCGCCGGCTTTATGTTTCCAGATCAGTTTACCATCTTTAGCGTTTAGGCAATAAAGGTTTGAGTCTGTACTGCCGAATAAAACCAAATTATTATAAACGGCGGCAGATGAAAATACTTTACCGGCGGTTTTGAATTTCCAAAGTAATATCCCATTGGAAGAACTATATGCAGTGAATTCACCACCACTATTTCCAATAAATATTTTATCTTTTGAAAACCCGGCAGAAGAAGTAATGAGAAAATTTTCCCGTGTACTCCATTTAACTTTTACATTGGGATATTTTTTATTTATTGAAAAATCAGGTCTCAGATATTTTGTTGTGTCTTTAGAAAAATCAATTTGTTCAAGTTTTATTTTATGCCAGAGATTTTTAGTATTGGTAGCCGGAATTCTCTCAAAGAAAAAGATAGAATCATTTTTCATTTCAACAATATTGAATCCTCCGGGTTTATCTTTTGCTCTTAAATCAGATCTTCCCATAACACCGGGTATTCCTTCAAAAGAAAAAGTATTATTATTATGACCATGCCCGCATAAGATTAACTCAATATTTTTCTTCTTAAGTAAATCAAGCACTTCGTACCAATTTGTTATGGATTGATCGAGCGGATAGTGACTTACAAAAATAATCGCTTTGCTTTTATCTATTGTTTGAAGTACGGAATCCAGCCATCTGATATCTTCCGGAGCAAAGTGTCCTTCAGACATTCGCATAATTGGTCCCTGGTGCAGGCCAATAAACAGATTCTTATCAGCTTCAAAAACAAAACGATCATTATTCCAGATATTTACAAACTGTGTCCCTCCTGATTCAGACCATTTTGTATCATGATTACCGGGAATAATATGGTAAGGCATCTTAAGACTGTCTAATATTTTTTTAGCTTTTTTCAGATCGTAAGTCCTGCCGGTTTGTGATATATCTCCTGAAATCAATGTAAAATCAATGTCTTTCATTTTGTTAATATCATTCATTGATATCGATAGGTCTGATTCACCAGTAGAATTACCAACGTGAGTATCACTTAACCAGGCAAATGTAATAGGTTTAGTTTGACCTAATAGTGGAAATGAGAGCAATAAGAAGACTAAGAATATTTGAGCACTATTTTTTTTCATATCAAACCAATCTTTATTAAATCAGCACGAAACTTATTAAGTTAATGTGAACTTATCAAATTGAAACTCTGGGCAGTTTATATTATATTTGCAATTGATTTTATGCTGTTAAAGGATGAATAAATTAATAAAAGAGAACGTTTAATTTATTGCACCTGTGGTCCCGATTTAATCGGGAATAGAGCATCTGAATACGGAATTTTATTATAGATAATGCACCTGTGGCTCAATTGGATAGAGCATCTGACTACGGATCAGAAGGTTCGGGGTTCGAATCCCTGCAGGTGCACTAAACGAAATGGAAGACGAAAATGCAAAATTTTCTTTCTTCCATTTTTTATTTCATCTCATAAATATATGAATTGCACATGTGGTCCCGATTTAATCGGGAATAGAGCATCTGACTACGGATCAGAAGGTTCGGGGTTCTGCCAAAGGCATCCCTATGGGAGAATCCCTGCAGGTGCACAAGTTTTAATGGGTGTTGATTGATGGAAGAAGGTAAATGTAGTAAACATTTCTTTCTTCCATTTTTTATTTTATCTCATAAATCTATAAATTGTGCTCATAGTTCCGCTGAAATCGGAAAAAAAGCATCTGGCGGAGTTGACACAACAATGTAGAAGTTCTTAAATATTTTTTTATAAATGCGCCCGTAGCTCAACTGGATAGAGCATCAGACTTCGGATCTGAGGGTTGAGGGTTCAAATCCTTCCGGGCGTACTACTTTAATGTAAGATGTATAATGTAAAATGTATGATGGGATAACAAATCATTAAAACTTATTCATCGTTACGTTATACTCAATCACTAAAATACAATTCGTTAGTTAAATGCTTTTTTCGGAACACAATTATAAATTTATGCTTGCTGCGCTGGCGGAAGCTGTTGCTGCTTTGGAAGATGGTGAAATTCCTATTGGTGCTGTTGTTGTTCATAAAAATAAAATTATCGGCAAAGGACATAACCAGACTGAACGCTTGAAAGATCCAACCGCACATGCAGAGATGCTTGCAATTACTGCTGCTGCAAATAATCTGCAGAACTGGAGATTAAATGAATGCGAGCTTTATGTAAATGTTGAACCGTGTGTAATGTGTACTGGTGCGGCAATTGCGGCAAGGATTGAGAAAATATATTTTTCAATTTATGAACCTAAGTTTGGTGCCTGTGGTTCGCTTTACAATATTGCAGAAGGTGAAAAAACTAATCACAAAATTAAAGTGTACTCCGGCATATTCCAGGAAGAAAGTGAAAAGCTTATGAAAGAGTTTTTCATGAAAACACGAACAGCAAATAACTGATTCATTTATAGTTTTTTTTGGATTTAACTTAAACCAAAGATTATTTGAAAATTGTTTCCAAGTTTAAACTCACCCTAAATCCCTCCCTGCTTGCAGCTGGCAAGTCTTAAAAAGAGAGGGACTTAAGTAATAGTATTTTTCGGTCGCCTTCTCTTCTAAAGAGAAGGGGCAAGGGGATGAGTTAAGAAAATCATTCCAATTGTTTATTATAAGATAATTATGGCCATTCTATCTGTAACAATTCTAAAGAGGTTAGGCACATTAAAAGAAATTCGTTTAAAAATTATCCGAAGTGAAGTGCTTGCAACGCCTTATGCATGTTAGACAGAAAAAGCTGTTTGAGTCCGGCGGTAGCCGGACGAGTTATTTTTCTGTAACGGAACGAAGGATAATTTTAGAATTTATTTTACAGTGCCTGCTTCTTTTGGTACTTTTCTTACGCTAAGAAAAGTACTTGATAAAACTATTTTCACTCAACACAATAAATAGAACAATTGATTTGAAAACCGTAACCTCTGTTCAATCTGAATTCTTTTGAAGTTTTTTCAATTTTAAATTTGGTAGGAAGTAATAAAGATTCTTTAAGATCAAGAATATTATTAAACTCTTACCAAAAACTTATTTCAATTTCAACTTGATAAAAAGAAAATTTTAGTATTCCTTTTGCACTCACAAATTTTGGATTAGACATAATGTTAAATATACCTGCACTTATTGCTTCTGAATTATCAATTAGAATTGAACAGGTTAATGAAGTTGTTAATCTGTTTAAGGATGGTGCTACAATTCCTTTTATTGCACGTTACCGTAAAGAAAGAACAGGTGGATTAGATGAAGACCAGTTAAGAGAAATTGAAGACAGGCGTAACTACCTTACAATTCTTGAAGAAAGAAAAGAGACAGTTCTTAAAAGCATAGATGAGCAGGGTAAATTAACTGATGAATTAAAATTTAAAATTGAAAGCGCAACAAAGCTTCAGGAAGTTGAAGACCTTTATCTTCCATATAAACCTAAAAAAAAAACGCGCGGTACAATAGCCAAAGCAAAGGGACTTGAGCCACTTGCCTTATTCATTATTGAAAATCCACTTTACCAGGGTGTACTATCAGATAAGCTTAAAGAGTTTATAAATGAAGAACTTGGTGTTGCATCGGAAGAAGAAGCTTTGCAAGGTGCAAAAGATATTATTGCAGAAATGATAAGCGATTCTGCCGATGTACGTAAAGTTGTAAGAGAATATGTTTTAGAAACTGCGGCAATAAAATCAACTAAAGGAAAAGAAAAGGTTGAAGTTAAAAAGGATACAAAGAAAGATGTTTACGAAATTTATTACGACTTCAACATTGAACTTAAAAGAATTAAACCTTACCAGCTTCTTGCTATCAATCGTGGTGAAAGAGAAGAGGTTCTTAAAGTAAATATTGAATGCGATCCTGCTGTTCTTTACAAAGATATATGGACTGCATTTCTTCATTATGTTGATTCGGTATTTCGTGATATAATTGAAGCCACTATCCAAGATTCATACAATCGTTTAATCTTTCCTTCAATAGAAAGGGAAGTGAGAAATCAGCTTACAGAAATTGCTGATTTACATGCAATAGAAATATTTGCAGCTAACCTTAAGCAGCTTTTACTTCAGCCGCCAATTGCAGATAAGATGATAATGGGAATTGATCCTGGGTTTGTCTCCGGTTGTAAAGTTGCTGTTATTGACGAGACAGGAAAATATCTTGAGGGAGAAACAATTTATCCTCATGCACCCAAAAATAAAACATATGAAGCAGCAAAAATTGTGTTGGCTCTTATTAAAAAGTACAACGTTAATGTTATTGCAATAGGCAACGGAACTGCAAGCAGGGAAACAGAATTTTTTATTGCAGACATAATTAAGCAAAATAAACTTGACTGCCATTACATTATTACAAGTGAAGCTGGCGCTTCAGTTTATTCTGCGTCTCTTGTAGCTAAGTCGGAATTCCCTGATCTTGAAGCAAGTCAACGCGGAAATATTTCAATTGCAAGAAGAGTGCTCGATCCTTTGGCAGAGCTAGTTAAGATTGATCCCAAATCCATTGGCGTTGGTTTGTACCAGCACGATGTTGACCAGAAACTCCTTTCCAAAAAACTTGATGATGTTGTTATTAGCTGCGTGAACTATATCGGTGTTGATCTTAACACTGCATCAGTTTCTTTGCTTACTTACGTCTCTGGTTTGAACAGAAGAATTGCAACAAACATTGTTCACTACCGTGAGAAATACGGAAGATTCTCAAACAGGAATCAACTATTAAATGTTACGGGACTTGGTGATAAAATATTTGAACAAGCTGCCGGCTTCCTTAAAATTCCTAATGGCGATAATCCTTTTGATAACACATTCATTCATCCTGAGTCATACTCTGCAACGGAAAAGCTGCTGGACATTTGCAATATATCATCATCCAACATTAAAGAATCCGGCAACCTTGTTTACTTTTACGTATCCAAAAAAGGTAACCTGAAAATTGCCGAGGAAATTGGAGTAGGTGAACCAACCTTAATTGATATACTTGATAACATTAGAAAACCGGGAAGAGATCCGCGAGAGGAATTGCCAAGACCGATTCTTAGAAGTGATGTTCTGAAGATGGAAGATTTAACACAGGGAATGATGCTTAAAGGTACTGTTAGAAACATTGTAGACTTTGGCGCCTTTGTGGATATTGGCGTTAAGCAGGATGGACTAATTCACATTTCCCAGATGGCTAATAAGTTTATCAGGAATCCGCTGGAAGTGTTAAGTGTTGGTGATGTTATTGATGTTACCATTGTCGCAATTGATATTGAGAAGGGAAGAATATCCCTTAGTATGAAAATGGGAGGAAGTGCACTTTCGTAGGGACTGGATGCTTGATATTAGATGAAACGGGGAATCGGAGAATCGGTGAAGCGGGGATGGCATCAGTTGGAAATTGGCAATTTGGAATTGGAAATTGGAAACTGGGAATTTGGAATTGGAAATTGGAAACTGGGAATTTGGAAACCGATGGTAATTCGCTTCGCGTCATTTCCGGCAGTTGCCGGATAATAAAGTTGTAACGCTATCATTGAAGGCTGAGGCGAAGGCTAAGGCGGAGAAGAACAGCAACTCAATTGGAAACTGGGAATTGGAAATTTTCAGCTTACTATGGCAGAGGTCATTCTCCATTGAGCGTTTACTTGCACCCTTGCATTCTTGCATCCTCGCTAACTTGCATCCTCGCCAACATGCATTCTTGTATCCATCCATTCATATTGTCTTGTTGGTAATTCAATCGTAACTCAATGGCAATTCTGTAGTAATTCTGTTGTAACTCGATTGTAATACTGTTGGCCATTGGGAATTGTGAATTGGTTATTGGAAATTTTCAGCTTACTATGGCAGAGGTCATTCTCCATTGAGCGTTTACTTGCAGCCTTGCACCCTTGCATTCTTGCATCCAATCATTTTTGCATCCATTCATCTTTGCAAGCACCTGTTTCCACCATTCAATCTTTTCAACTTTCAATCTTTCAAACTTTTCCGCTTTGTATTGTTTTCTAATCTATTGACAACAAAAAATAATTGGAGTAATATTGCAATCAAAGTTATCAAATTAAAGTGCGGGGGCACTATGTGTTTAAGGTTTCCACATATTACTTCCTTTAGTTCGATTAAACGAATATCCCATACATATATAGATTTTGAAATGAAAAGGTTAATAGAAAATTCCGGTTACAGCAATAACATTTTTTACTGAATGTTATCAGAATGATTTTCCGCCGAATATCATGATTTAATAGACGGAATGATAGCCCGCAGGAAATATGAAAAAAAATAAAGTTTTTTTTGAAATATATCATTCCCGCTGCCAGAATGATATTCCGCTTATTGGCAGTATAGGTAATAGTTAGCTGGATACACAAAAAGAATTTAAGATTATGAAAAAAGAAGACTATGATCTTGCTTGGAAATATCTAGATGAAAGAGATTACGATGAAGCTCAAAAAATTTGTGATGAATTGTTATCTCAAAACAAAAATGATTACAAAGCCAATTATTTAAGTGGGCATATCGCCCTTGAACAAAATAATCATAAAGAAGCTTTGAGATTATTCTTAATATCAGAAAAGCACGCTCAAAATGAGAATTTGTTAGGTTTTATTAAGTATTGGATTGGTAATATATACAACACCCGACAATATAAAAAGATTGAGGAATTTTACGATAAAGAAAAAGCAATATCATACTTCAAAGAGTCTATGAAATATCCATTCTACCCAACAAGTGTAATTAACAGCTTAGTAGACTATGAAGATGAAATTTCAAAAAAGATTGAACTATATGATATTGGAATAAATAAATTTCCTGACAATCCCGAATTCTACCTAAAAAAATCATACATCTACAACAATAGAATTAAAGACATACAAAAGTATTATGAGATATTGCAAATTGGTCTGGATAAAACTAATTCAAATTCGATTAAATATTTGCTTGGTGAATATAATTATAACAGAGCAGATTTTAATTCAGCCCTAGATTACTTTAAAGAAATACTTAATAATGATAAAAGAAAAAGAGTTTCTTTTGCAATGAATATTGCAATTGCAAACTGCTATTATAAATTAGAAGACTATGTCAAAGCAAGAGAGCATTACAAAAGATCAGAAGAATTTGCCGAAGGCTCAGAATTTATCTACTCGCTCATCGGACAGATTATGTCCAATTTCAATGAAGAACCGAATACAAATTTCAGTAACTACTTTGAAAGGTTAATCTTTACTGATGATATTTTCGAATTCTACTATGAATTTATAATGTTTTGGATTGATGATCACCATGATCTTCAATTAGCTTTCGACGCAAAAAATGTGCTCAGCACCTTAACAAAAATTTCCAATAAATCATTTTCTGAGATACAAAAGAACAAATATCTTTTACTTAAGTGTATCGTTTTAACAGCATGTGAAAGATATCGTGAACTTGTACTTAATTTAAGAAAATTGGTTGATAATCTTAATTATGATTGGATAGAAAAAAAACTCTCAAATGAATATTATAATTACTTAGAACAAACTATTAAAAATAACGGAAGTTTATTACAATTTATATCATATCTTAAATCTGATTTGGCAAAGTATCCAAGACTCAGAATATTTTTAATCCAGAATAGTATGGGTTATATAATCGACAAACTTCATTCTGAGAAATATTATAAAGAAGTAGTTGATTTATACAATATATTTGAAAGTAAAGAACTAGATAAAATAAATAAATGGTTTGATTTTGCACATTCATTAAAAGATCAAAATCATGCAGAAAAGGCTCAACATGCTTACGAAATAGAAATTAAAAATAATCCCAAGTCTTCAGCTGCTTTAAATAATCTAGGTGTAATTTTTGAAGAGAATGGTGATTTAGAAAAAGCCGTGTTTTACTTCGAAAAAGCTAGATCAATCAATCAAAATGAGGAGTTGTATAAAAGAAATTTGACAAGAGTCTCACAGTTATTAAGTGAAAAAGAAACGAAGGATAGAATCTTCTATGATGCATTAGATAAATTAAAATACGAAACAGACTATGCAATTGAAAAATTAAATAATTTCATTAGTGCCGCTAAAAAAGATGAAACTTATGATTCTGGTGAATTACCTATCCCTTCTTGGAAATTTGCGCAGTTGATAAGTGCCAATTCTCAAATTGCAAATTTATTGAAAGATCAGTGGATCAATAAAGGTTATATTTTTGATACTGGCGAAAGAGACGAATACAGAGTAAAAATCTATTCAATAAATCCTTTACTCGAAGAACACTTGCTTGAAATCAAAACAAGAAGGCTTGATGATTCTTGGATAAGAGGCAT
>QZKB01000063.1 GCA_003599415.1 Ignavibacteriales bacterium
TCTTAAAATTCTTTCGAAAAATTACCATTTTGATATAGCATAGTCAAGGAATTTTTGCCGTCTTTACATCGTTAAATTATTCTTTTTCAAAACTTTAACCACCAAAATATTTTTCCGAAATGCTCAGTAATTCCATTTAATCTTTGGTTGCTAACCAACTTACTCTTTCATTTAAAATTGCTTTTCCAAATTAAAAAGAATATTTTTTTGACTAAAAAAGAGGTAAATGTGGATTTAAATCAGATAATAAGAGAAGTACCGAAAGTTCTCCTGCACGACCATTTGGATGGTGGACTAAGACCTCAGACGATAATTGAATTGGCTGAGAATATTGGTTATAAAAAACTACCTACAAAAGATCCAAAGGAATTAGCTGAATGGTTTTTCAGAGGCGCAAACAAAGGAAATCTTGTTGAATACCTGCAGGGATTTGAACATACCATTGCCGTTATGAATAACAAAGAAGCCTTGTCAAGAATTGCTTACGAAATGCTTGAAGACATGAAAAATGACGGAGTATGTTATGTTGAAACAAGATTCGCTCCAATTTTTCATACTTCAAAGAATTTTTATTATGATGATGTAGTAAGTGCTGTGCTTGAAGGTCTTGAAAAAGGCAGGAAGGATTTTGGTGTAGGCTACGGTCTTATTTTATGTGGAATGAGAAATAAAACGAACAACCTTGAAATTGCTGAACTGTCATTAAATTACAGGCGGAAAGGTGTTGTAGGGTTCGATCTTGCTGGTGAGGAAGGTGGTTATCCACCAAAGAAACATCTTGATGCATTCCAGTCAATTCAACGTGCAAATTTTAATATTACAATTCATGCAGGTGAAGCATTCGGTAAAGAATCAATCTGGCAGGCGCTTCAGTGGTGTGGTGCCCACAGGATTGGCCATGCTACAAGACTAATAGAAGATATTTCATTAGATAGAGACAGGAATGTTGTAAGTCTTGGAGATCTGGCTCAATACATACTTGATAAAAGAATCCCTCTTGAGATTTGCTTGCTGAGCAATGTTCATACAGGTGCGGTCGATAAAATTGAAAATCATCCATTCGGAATTTTCTATAAAGAAAATTTCAGAGTTTCAATTAATACTGATGACAGACTTATGAGCGATACAACAATGACAAAAGAATTCCTTACAGCAATTCAGTACTTTAATATCAATCTTGATGATGTGGAGAAGATAACAATAAATGCAATGAAGTCGGCATTTATTCCACATAAGGAAAGATTAGCTTTCATTTATAACATAATAAAACCGGGCTACCAGAAGATGAGAGACAAATTGCTTTCACTTAAAGCCGTGTAATAAGAAAACAATATTTTTAACAATATCTTTTTACCTGAAAATTCATCGGAGAAGCATGAAACAATTTCGCAATTATAATTTTGACTTTGATAAGAACGAAAGAAAAATTCTTACAAACTTTGCCAAACAGGTTTTAAAACAGTTAGGCGGAGATAATAAATATTTCGCCGAAGAAAGAGCGTATAACTCAATACTGGAAAAGTTGGGTTCCGCCGAGACAATCAAATTAACGAAAGACGAATATTATAAACTTAGTATGCAACTGAAAGAAAATGTTAAATTCCTAAAGCCAAAGGCTGAAAAAGGATTCTTCCTTAAAAGATGGCTTTATAAATCGGTATACTTACAATATAAGAACCTAATTGAAAAATATTTTAGTGATTAAAATGAACAAAGAAAAAAGAATTATAAAACCACCCACCGGAAATAAATTGAGTTGTAAAAGCTGGATTCAGGAAGCGGCATTACGAATGCTGATGAACAACCTTGATCCTGAAGTTGCAGAAAAACCTGATGAATTAATTGTCTACGGTGGCAAAGGAAAAGCTGCAAGAAACTGGGAATGTTTTGATTCCATTGTTCAGACATTAAAAGAACTTGAAAACGATGAAACATTACTTGTCCAGTCAGGTAAACCGGTTGCAGTCTTCAAGACTCATTTAAATGCCCCGCGTGTAATAATTTCAAATTCAATGCTCGTACCCAAATGGGCAACCTGGGATGAATTCAGAAGACTTGAAGAACTGGGTCTTACAATGTATGGCCAGATGACTGCAGGCAGTTGGATTTATATCGGCACACAGGGAATTCTGCAGGGCACATATGAAACTTTTGCAGAATGTGCAAAACAGCATTTTGATGGAACATTAAACGGAAAATTTTTATTAACTGCCGGTTTAGGTGGAATGGGTGGCGCTCAACCTTTAGCTGCAACGATGAACGGCGCTGCATTCCTTGGGATTGATGTTGATAAAAGCAGAATTCAAAAAAGATTGGACACCGGCTATATTGATGTCCTGACAGAACATCTTGATGAAGCATTAAAACTCGTTCTTGATGCTAAAGAAAAGAGGACTCCTCTATCAGTTGGTTTAGTTGGCAATGCAGGAGAAATTCTTCCTGAGATATTGAAAAGAAAAATTATTCCCGACGTTCTTACGGATCAAACATCTGCCCATGATACTTTAAACGGTTATGTTCCAATGGGAATGGATTTCGAAGCCGCATTAGAATTAAGAAAGTCTGATCAGCACAAATATATTTCGCTTTCAAAACAAACTATAGTAGCTCATCTCAAAGCTATGCTCGAGTTTCAAAAACTTGGTGCGATCACTTTTGATTACGGGAATAATATCCGCGGAGAAGCTAAAGATAATGGTGTGGAAAACGCATTTGATATTCCTGGTTTTGTGCCGGAGTATATTCGTCCATTATTCTGCGATGGAAAAGGTCCGTTCAGGTGGGCTGCCCTTTCAGGTGATCCGAATGATATTTTTGAAACCGATAAAGCTATCATCGAAACTTTTCGTGAGAATAAAGCTCTGTTAAACTGGATAAAGAAAGCACAGGAAAAAGTTCACTTCCAGGGTTTACCTTCAAGAATATGCTGGCTTGGTTACGGTGAAAGAGCTAAGATGGGAAAGATATTCAATAATCTTGTTGCTGAAGGAAAAGTAAAAGCTCCGATTGTAATCGGAAGAGATCATCTTGATTGCGGTTCTGTTGCATCACCTAACAGGGAAACAGAAAAAATGATTGACGGAAGTGATGCAATTGCAGACTGGCCGATATTGAATGCGCTGTTAAATTCAATTGGTGGTGCAAGCTGGGTTTCTGTTCATCACGGTGGCGGAGTTGGAATTGGAAATTCCATTCACGCAGGAATGGTAGTTGTTGCAGATGGTTCAAAGGAAGCTGAAGCAAGACTTGAAAGAGTTCTTACTTATGATCCCGGAATGGGAATCGTTCGCCATGCAGATGCCGGGTATGAACAGGCAAAGGATAATGCAAAAATATTTGGTGTAAAAATTCCAATGTTAAAATAAATTGTTTTAAGGTTGTTTCCATAAAAAACAATCCTGATGTTGAGTTCACAAAACTTTAATTTCACTTAAAACAAAATCTCTTAAAATAAGAATAAACAAAGAGGAAAATTATGAAAGTATTAGTCGCCGATAAGTTTCCGGAAGTATACATTGAGCAAATTAAAAAACTTGGTTTGGATGTTGAGTATAATCCTAAACTAAAGGAAAGTGATTTGCCTGGTGCTTCTATGGATGTAGATGTTCTAATTGTAAGATCAACAATAGTAAATGCAGAAACAATAAACAGCAGCAATAAGCTGAACCTTGTTATCCGCGCCGGGGCAGGCGTTAACAATATTGATGTTGCAGCAGCAAATAAGAAAGGAGTTTATGTTGCAAATTGTCCCGGTAAAAATTCAATTGCTGTTGCTGAATTAGCTATCGGTATGATGATTTCGCTTGACAGAAGAATTGCTAATAATGTTATTGATTTTAAAAATGGTAAGTGGAATAAAGCCGAATACTCAAAAGCAGAAGGCTTGTTTGGAAAAACTCTTGCCATAATTGGCGTTGGTAATATTGGGAAAGAAGTAGCCAAACGTGCGATGGCTTTGGGATTAAACGTCTACGGAAAGGATGTCTACAGATTTGAATCGGAATATATAAAAGATTTTGAGGATCTGAATAAGCTCCTTTCGATGGCAGACATTATCTCCATTCATTTACCACTTACAAAGGATACAAGAGGAATTTTCAATAAAGATATTTTCAATCTGTTGAAACCCGGTGCAATACTTATAAATACCTCCCGTGCGGAAGTAATAGATGAAGAAGCATTAATTGAAGCAGTTAATACCAAGAATATCCGTGTTGGTCTTGATGTTTTTAAGGGTGAACCTGAAGGTAAAGACGGAGTTGTTTCTTCACCGCTGCAACAGCTTGATAATGTTTATGTAACGCATCATATAGGTGCATCAACTGAACAGGCGCAAAATGCCGTTGCACAGGAAACTGTAAACATCATTAAGGATTATATTAATTCAGGAGTTATAGCACATTGGGTTAACCGTGCTAAGAAAACAGAAGCTCACTTCCAACTTGTAGTAAAGCATTATGATAAACCGGGTGTATTAGCTGCCGTATTTGATATTCTTAAAGAAGGTCAGATAAATATTGAAGAAGTTGAGAATGTTATTTTTGATGGCGGACTTGCCGCAAGTTGTACAATGAAGTTAAGCAAATCCGCAACACCGGAGATGCTTGAAGCTATACGGACAAATGAAAACGTCATAAATATTTCACACATCGAGATATAAAAAAAAGGAACGGCATATCAAGATATGCCGTTCCTTTTCTAATATAAATCTTCTAATTGTTTATTCAGTTAAATTATTCTTTGCTGCTATCCAACTGTTCTTTAACTATCTGCTCTGTATCCAAAGCAATTACAAGTTCTTCATTTGTAGGAATCTTGAATACGTTAACTTTGCTTCCTTTTTTGGAAAGTAAAACTTCACCTTTAGGACGACTATCGTTTAACTCAACATCTATTTCAATACCGGCACACTCAAGATTTTTACAAACTTCTCTTCTGACCATTTCTGAGTTTTCACCAATTCCACCTGTGAATACCAGTGCATCCAAACCACCAAGTGCTGCAGTATAAGCCCCGATATATTTTTTAATTCTGTACACAAATATATCAAAAGCGTATTTAGCTCTCTTGTTTCCTTCATTAACACCGTTTTCAATTTCACGCATATCACTGCTATCCCCGCTTATACCAATAAGGCCGCTGTGTTTGTTTAGCAATGTGTTTGCTTCCTGGATAGATAGTTCTTCCTTTGCCATAATATGAAGTATAACAGAAGGGTCCATATCACCGCTTCTTGTTCCCATTATTAAACCTTCAAGAGGTGTAAAACCCATTGTTGTATCAATTGAATGACCTCCGTCTATTGCCGCCATACTGCATCCGTTACCAAGATGTGCAGTTATAATTTTTGTTTCTGTAATAGGTTTATTCATAAGAATTGCTGCTCTTTCGGATACAAAACGATGAGATGTTCCGTGGAAGCCATATCTTCTTATTTTATATTTTTTATAAAGCTCGTATGGAATTCCGTACAGGAAAGCATGAGGCGGCATCTTAACATGAAATGAAGTATCAAATACACCGCATTGCGGAGTGTTGGGAAGATGTTTTTTACAAGCCTCAATTCCTTTTATGTTTGGCGGGTTGTGCAATGGAGCTAATTCTATGTTATCAACTAAAGCTTTCATTACCTGGTCTGTAATTAATACTGAACCTGAAAATGTTTCGCCTCCGTGAACTACTCTGTGCCCTACTGCATCAATTTCACTTTTATCAGTAATTACGCCATGATTCTTGCTTAACAAGACTGCAATAACATATTCAATTGCTATCGAGTGATCTAAAATTTCACCGACAATTTTAATTTGTTCTTTTCCTGTTGGTGTATGAGTTAAAATTGCGCTTGACATACCGATTCTTTCCACCAAACCTTTTGCAAGCACTTCTTTGGTATTCATATCAAAGAACTGGTATTTTATGGATGAACTTCCGCTGTTAAGAACTAATACTTTCATCTTTATTTCTCCTATTGCGCTTTCTTATCGCCGTTATATTTATAAAATCCTTCGCCCGTTTTTTTACCAAGTTTCTTTTCACGAACAAGTTTTCTTAAAAGAGGACATGCACGGTATCTTGGTTCGCCCAAAGACTGCCACAAAGATTCCATCCATGCAAGCACTTCATCCAATCCCATAGAATCAGCCATTTCAAGCGGACCCATCGGAAAGTTATAACCAAGTTTCATTGCTGTATCAATACCTTCCGCCGTAGCAATACCTTCCATAAGAATGTGCATTGCTTCATTTAATAAAGGAACAATCGCCCTTGTAGTAACAAAACCAGGATATTCATAAACTTCAACAGGAGTTTTTCCAATTCGTGTAGCAAAGGTTTTAATAAGTTTTGATGTTTCGTCAGAAGTTTCAACTGCTCTTACTACTTCAACAACAGGAACCTTCGGAACGGGATTTAAAAAGTGAAGTCCTATAATTTTGTCGGCTCTTCCTGTAACTTCGGCAATTTTTGTTAAGCTTAGTGTAGATGTATTGGAGATAAAAATAGCATCTTTATTGGCAATCTCGTCAAGCTGTTTAAAAATCATTCTCTTAAGGTGAAGATCCTCATCAACAGCTTCAATTACCAATCTGTAATCTTTTATGTCGTGAATATCCTTTGTCCATTTAAGTCTGCCAATTATGGATTTCTTTTCGCTCTTGGTCATAGCCCATCTGGCAATTTCTCTATCCATTGAATCTGAAAGCCGGGCTTTAGCCTGCTCCAGTAGTTCATCATTCTTTTCAACAATAAGTACATCCAAACCGGAAGCAGCTAAAGTTTGTGCAATTCCCTGTCCCATCACTCCGGCACCGATTATTGCAACTGAATCTATCCTGTCTTCCTTCTCCTCGGTTAGTTCAACTCCTTTAAGAAGGTCTTCTAATCTTAATTTCTGTTCAGCCATAATTTCTCCAATAATGAATTTTTACACTTTATTTTTCATAAATCTTTAATAAAGGGCAAATACTATTCCATTACAAATTATTGAAAATCAGCCGGAAATTGCAGCATCAATAATCTTTCTTATTAAATATAAAAATGCTGCCGGATAGAATGAGAATTAATAGTATGTAGGATAAGAAAAACGGGACTTTTGGGAAACTGTTAGATAAAACTGATTAAATTCAACTACACAGTTCACTACACACCTTTTTGTTTCAAGAAATGGAGATATAAGATGTATCTTTATAAAAGAGGCGGCATTTATTATTTGGCCATCCCCAAAGGGAAAAATGGAAAACTTAAAAAGATTTCTACAAGATGTAAGCTTAAATCTGATGCAAACAAGTTTCTATTCCAGTATAAAGAGAAATTAAATGAGGTAGATAAGACCTCTGAAATTTCCCTATCTGATTTTCGAGAGAAATGGTTAGAATACGTTAAATACTTCTGTTCTAAAAAATATTATCTTACTGCTAAATCCTTATTTAAAAGATTGGAGAAATACTTCGGTAACATTCCATTGAAAGATTTAGATGTGCCTGAATTCGAAAAATTTTTTATGAGTCTTAAACAGGAAGGAATTAAGGGAATAAAAACCTATTATGCCATTATAAAGAGTGCACTGAATAAAGCCATAGATTGGAATTACCTTTTTAGAAATCCTTTGCTCAAGATTAAGCTACCCAACAACCCTAGAAATAAACCTTTATATTTAACCGAAGAAGATCTGGATTATTTAATAATGAAAGAAGAGGATCCTTTGTACAGAAAGTTTTATTTCTTTGCTTTTCACACAGGAATGCGATTAGGTGAAATCACGAATCTAAAATGGTCCGAGATAGATTTAAAAGAAAGAATAATCAAAGTAATCAACACACAATTATTTACTACAAAAAATAAAAAGGAAAGAATTATTCCAATCAATGAAAAGCTTTTTAATCTTTTAAAATCAATGTTTCCTAAAGTATTGGATATTACCAAGGATATGTATCTATTTAACAAAAAGGGCTTTATGTTAGACGGTAATTATATCAATCGAAGATTTAAACGAGCGCTATCAAAAACAGATTTAAATCAATCCTTACATATCCACAGCTTAAGACATTCTTTTGCTTCTAAACTTGTAATGAATGGTGTTTCTTTGTATGCAATAATGGAACTGCTAGGACATCAAGACATTAAAACAACTCAGATTTATTCGCACTTAAAAATAGATAGTTTAAAAGATGCAGTTAAAATGCTGGAGCTTTAAGAAATGTTTTTATAGATTAAAAAAGAAACAGACTTAGAATTAATTTTAAGAAAAATGATGGAGCAATAAAATGTTAGTTAGCATCTCTGATATAGCCTCTCTATTTGGAATGTCACCGGCAACATTCAAAAAAGAATTCATTGCTACCGGAATATTTTGTGTCTATCCGTTGCCGTCAGGTAGAATCATGGTTGACAAAAATGAAGCCCTAAGCTGGATAAGGAAAAATAAATCCAGATATGTAAAACCGGAAAGGGAAAGAAAAGATTTAAGGGAAATTGCAAAAGCAATTGTAAGTAAATACAATTAATAAATATCAGCAACATTTAATATCAAATTCGCTAAAAGGAAAAGTTTACTTCCACCTGTTAAACTTTTCTTCTGAGAATTAACCACTTAATTCTTTGTACTTCTATAACAATCTAATAACAACAGCAATGTTGATAAAGAAAGTTGAAAGGCACTCTAAAAAGAACTTTCCAGGATGATAACTTAACGCTGCAGATATTTTGCCGCATTTATTGCAAAGTAATACTTGACAATAGAATTCAAATTAATTAATTTGAAAGCGACAAAATCAAAAAGCAGTTTATTCCTTTCACTGTGAGCAAAGGTATTTTCATTTTAAATGATAAAAAATATCTTTAACAAATATTTGGATTGAGTTTCCTGTTACCGTGAGGCCAGGGACGTTTCTTTTTGAACGTTGTCAAAACTCAATCCATTTATTTTTAAGGAGCTACAATGAAAAAATCAAACCAATCCAACCAATCCCAAAAATCTAACTCAAAAAAAAGTAATCGTAAGACTGCTAGTACAGCTGAAACAAAGAAAGAGGAATCTCTTTTGAAGGATTCTATGGAAACGAAAACCGAAGACTTGGGTCTTCTAGATTACGATCTGGCAGATTCTACAGGTGACAGAGAGATGAAAGAACATTTAACTGTAATTAGAGAAAAGTATAAGCTTGTTGATTGTTCGAGAATTCAGGGTGAGGTTTTAGAAATGATTAATCTGTTGGATTTAATATACATTTCAACAGAATCAGATACTTTTATTGATATTCACAAATACCTTGAATATCCTGATAGAAATAAAGAACAATTTGAAAAAACTTATTGGGCTGTTGAGAAAGTATTCACATCCATACGAAAAGGAATAAATTCTTTCTTAACAGACCACAGTAAAATTTATGATTTGTACTCTAGTGGATATAATAAAATTCTTAATGGTATGATAAAGAATAGTTATTTTCATAAGGAGTGGGACTAAAAGAGTAACAGTGATTAAGTTTATAAATTTCACAAAAGTTGCTGCCTCTTAAAAAAAATATTATAATTGTTCTGAGTAAAATTAGTATTTATCTGAATATGCTTATAATTGCCGACATAAGAAGATATTTAAGAATCCTTTCCGTTCAATCGAAAGATTGAAGCCTATGGCAATGGGCAAGCAAGCGGAAAGGATTTTTTATTGGTGTATAAATGGAAACAAGAAGAGCCCTAATCGATTCAAAAGAAAAAAGTAGAATAAAGAACAGAGACCTTGAAATTTCCAATAGACAGAAAGAAATAATTGAACTGTACAGAGATTTTCCAAGAGTTCATAAACAAACATTTTTACTCCTCTATTATACTGCATTTGCTATTTTTGAAAACTCATTTAACAAGATATTTCTAAAATATTTTAATTCTGAGAAGTTCCTTGAATTATTTGGGAATGAAATGAATAGTTTTATTAAGGAAATAAATTATAGCTTTAGCGACAATTCAAGTTATTTCCGTTATGCTGATTTAGTACATTTGGTTATGAATGATGTTTTGGAGATAGTTATTCCGGGAATACTAAAAAACACTATTATGGAAAATAAAAAAGAAAGTATAGATGGGTTTAAAAGAAAGATTAGAATATTGAACGATGAATTATTACTAGGCAAATGTCATTCTGTTTATACAGATAAAAAGCCACAAAAGTACGCACAAATGACACCTGAGTTTTATTTTATCTTTAATAAAATAAAAGATAAATATAAACCTATTATAA
>QZKB01000115.1 GCA_003599415.1 Ignavibacteriales bacterium
GTTGCCAGCAGAAGAATTGAGTTAAAACAGATTAAAGATTAATTCAATCCTTTCATTTTTAGCCGTTCCGAATTTTCCGGGACGGCTTTTTTTATAGTCGTTAAAGAATTTTTGTTGTATTTTTGAAGCGAACATGATTAAAATAAATTTGAGTACATAGAGAAATATTTTTCATATCCTGATTCAGATTAAAAATTATCCAAAATGACTTTCAAATAAAACTTACATCAAAATGGAACCTGATAAAAAGATAATACAATGGTTGTTGGATGGTGATCCTTCCATTCGCTGGCAAACCTATAAAGATTTACTTGATGCAGACGATAAAACTGTAAATTGTGAAAGGGAAAAAATAAGTAAAGAAAGCTGGGGCGCTAAATTACTTTCATTTCAGGATGATGCCGGCACCTGGGCAGAAAGTCTTTATTCCCGAAAATGGATTTCTACAACTTATACTCTGCTTCTACTTCAATCACTTGGATTGCTTCAATCAAATAAGCAGGCAATAAAAGCTTGTAAGCTTATGCTGGATAAAGGTTTTTATTCTGATAACGGAATTAATTTAGTCAAATCCTGGAAGCGTAGTGAAACCTGCATTACAGGAATGACACTTTCACTTCTTTGTTACTTTAATCTGGATGACGAAAGGATTCATGAAATAATCCGCTACATTGAAAATGAACAAATGGAGGATGGCGGCTGGAATTGCTTGTCTTTTCAGGGAGCTACACATAGTTCATTCAATACAACCATTATTGTGCTTGAAGGATTACGCGAATATGAAAAAAGATTTGAAGCACAGGAAAATAAGGTGGTAAGAAAGCAGGTTAGCAAGGTTGTAAGGATGCAAGAGGAAGCAAGAGAGTTTTTACTTCAGCATAAATTATTTAAATCCCATAGAACGGGTGAAGTTGCTGATAGTAAGTTTACAAGATTATCTTATCCACCACGGTGGCATTATGATATTCTGAGAGCACTGGATTATTTCAGGGAATGCAAAGCAGGGTATGATGTGAGAATGGATGATGCAATTGAGTTGCTAAAGAAAAAACAAAATCCTGATGGAACCTGGCAGCTTCAGCAGAAATATCCTGGTAAAGTCTGGTTTGATATGGAGAAAATTGGTAAACCAAGCAGATGGAATACACTTAGAGCATTACGGGTTCTTAAATTTTTCAATAACTAAAAAATCAATTGAATTATTCTATCCTCAATTAATCGATAATAAAGAGAATTTACTTTAAATAAAGATTGACCCAGCAGCAGTGTGGATATTTCAAAGAAACGATTAAAATATACTGAACAGAATTAATTGGTAAAAAAGTTAAAACTTTCGGAAATCGTGTAATAGTTATTTTAATCTCAGGTAGACTAATAATAGTTGAACAAATACTTCACTATACAGATGCTTTAATTACAGCAATGCTTCCCGGAACAGAAGAAAATGGTAAGGCAGACGTACTCTTTGGTGATTATAATCCGAAAAGTTTGTTACCTCATTCATGGCAGGTTAACAAACATTAAGAATAACTGCCACTAAGGGAGGTTTTAAATTAAACTGGCTTTCAATTGAAAATATTTTAACATCTATTGATGATGAAGCTCTAATTCCAACATTCAACTAACTTGAATAAAATCATCCCAATCCGTTAAATCCATCAACAAAAAAAAAAACTAATTATCTGTAAGCGGAAAAGTGACACTTTAAATATTCGATATGCTTGGAGAAGAAGTAGAAACTTTAATTGATGATTTTCAGCTGGCAGGATTTTATACCAAAGTATTTCTTGCAACTTCAAACTTAACAAGTGGGATCTATTTCTACAGATTGCAGACAAATAATTTTATTTGTACAAAGAAATTTGTACTCTTGAAATAAAAAATTTTTCAGAATATGTCTATGGTTGGTATATGATCGGATATTAAGGTGGCTTCGATATATTTCGATAAACCGAAATACTCAACCACCTTTTATAAATTAATTAACATGGTTGTTGAGTACTCCGGCGCTTGCCGGCTGTATCGAGATGATCTATATCCGAAGTAACAAAACAACTGTTAATGAAAAATTTTCACTCCCACTAATTCCTAACATTCCAATTTTAAATAACCAATTCACATCTACCATTTTCCATCATCCATTTACCATTTTACATCTACCATTTTCCATCATCCATTTACCATTTTACATCTACCATTTTCCATCATCCATTTACCATTTTCCATCAGATCATCCTTCTCTCAATGCATTCACAATGTTCATTCTTGCAGCACGGACAGAAGGTAAAAAGCCACCGACCAATCCCATAAATAGAGAGAACAAAAGAGTGGAAATTACAATTGAAGGAGAAAGTGCAAATTTAAATTCCAGTTCTGCAAACGAAGCAAAGTTTAAAGTTGATATCGAAAAGAATTGTAACAGTGAAGCCAACAATAATCCAAGTACACCACCAACAAGTGCTATCGTTAAAGATTCCATTAGGAATGCAGCAAGTATACTTCTACGTTTGAAACCAAGTGAACGGAGTGTACCTATTTCAACAGTTCTGTTAGCAACTGCTGCATACATTGTAATCATTGCCCCAATGATTGAACCGAAGCTGAATATCACCGTTACAAATATTCCCAGAATTTGTATAAACATTGACAAAGCTTCTGATTGTTCTTCAAAAAACTTACGTTCTGTTTTTACTTCAAACTGCTGTAGTCTTCTGTCTGCTTCGAAAGCAGTTTTGAATTTTCCAAATTTTCCTGCATCTTCAAGTTTAGCAGTAACCGTAGAAACAGTATTGCCTCTGTTAAAGGAGTTTAACAATTGCAGAGCATCACCCCACATCTCAGAATCGAAACCGCTGCCACCGGATGAATATACCCCAACTACTGTCCATTTATCTCCGGCAAAGCGAACCTGGCTGCCAATCTGTGCGCCATTAAATCTTTTAAAAATAGACTCGCCGACAATTAATTCTCTTACACCAAATTTGAACATCCTGCCTTGTATTAACTTAACGTTTGGACGAAGAATGAAAACCGGCTCAGATACACCGCGCACAGTAACATTACTTAAACCACTGGTTTTTTTTTCAAGGTTAATAACCACAACCGGTTCATCAGAAATAATCTGTTTACCGTCCTGTTGTTTGGCTATAAAGGGCAAAGTCTTAATTACGTTTTGCGTCTCACCATCAATAATACTGCTAATCTCACCATTTGAAGCTTTACGGGTAATTTTAACATTATCATCTGCGCCTGTTGCAATTAAGGTTTTTTGAATGCCATAAGCCATCATTAATACTGCTGCAAATACAAAAACCACCAGCATTATACCAATAACAGTTATCCCCGTGGTAAGTTTCCTGGTCATAAAATTTCTTATTGAATATTTCAATGGAATCTTCATTTAAGCTCCAGTTATAAAATTTCTTTTTCTTTTAAACCCGATTAAAAAATTTCTAAATCGATTAATATTTTTTATGATATTACTCTTTATCCTACGTGTCTGAACCCATCTACTATTTTTGTTGTAAGCGCTCTCTGTATCGGGAATATAGATGCAAGAACACCTATCAGCAAGGCAGATGAAGCAGCTAATATTATTGTAATTGGTTCAATCTGGAATACAGGGAAAAATCCTTTAGGAATATTCTGTTCAAAAAAAGAAACGATGGGGAATGTTAATAACAAACCAACACCTGCGCCTAAGGCTGATATAAAAAGTGATTCTCCAAAAATTAATCCTGTTAAATGCTTTGCATTAAAACCTAATGTTTTAAACACAGCATACTCCCTGGTTCTCTCTCTTGCTGCCATTATCATAGTATTACCAAGCACAAGCAATATTATTCCGATAATCACGAACGACATAACATTCATTGCAGTGATAATAGAACTAGTGGCAGACATAAATCCCTGTGCAAATGCCCTTTCAGTTTCGGTTTTAGTTTCCGCACGGGAGTTTTTAAATAAAGCATCAATCTGGTTTGAAATTCTTCCTGCCTGATTAGGATCTTTAATTTTAACAATATACCATCCAACGTCTCCATCACGTCCGGAAGATTCCGTTCTCATTCTTTCATCCACATACTGCCAGTGAAAGAACATTTGGGTAGCATCTGTAGTTTTATACTTGGGCTGGTAAATTCCTTTAACTACAAAATCCCATCTGCCGGGATAAATATCTCCTTCCAGTGTAATTACATCACCAATTTTAAAGTTATACTGCCTTGCTATATCACGCCCAACTATACATGAATTTCTTTCTTTCTGAAAAGTTTCTTTTTCCTGTTCTGATAAAACGAACTCCGGGTAAACATCAAATAAAGTTTCAGGATCAACTGCCATCCGGGCAAAGAATTGATTTTTGTCTTTATATATTCCGCCAAACCAATTCATATAGGATAATTTTTCTATGCCCTGAATCTGTAATATTTTTTCCCTGTATGCATAAGGTAAAGGAAAAATAAAGGAAACAGCCTGGCGTACAATCAGCCTGTCAGCCGCAGAAGCATCCACACCTACATTCCAGGCAGTAACAACAGTTCTTAGCAATCCAAAAGCAATAACGGCAATCGAAATTCCAAGAACTGTAAGGAATGTTCTAAGTTTATGCCGTTGGGCGTTTTTAAAAATTAATTTTAAGATTCTCATATTATCTCCTAAACCAAATCGCCTTTTTCAAGATGACGTACAAGATGCGCTTTTTCTGCAGCACGCGGGTCGTGCGTAACCATAACAATTGTTTTCTTATATTCCATGTTCAGTCGTTCAAGTAGCGTCATAATTTCAGTTGCAGAATTTTTATCCAGGTCTCCCGTAGGTTCATCGGCAACAAGAATAAGAGGGTCAGTTACTATTGCCCGGGCAATTGCAACACGCTGCTCCTGTCCACCGGATAGCTGCTTGGGATAATGCTTCATCCTGTCACCCAGCCCAACAATGTTTAATGCAGTTTCAACATGTTGTTTTCTCTCAGCTTTGGATAGCTTTGTCAGCAGCAATGGCAGTTCAACATTTTCATAAGCAGTAAGAACCGGGAGAAGGTTATAGAATTGAAAAACAAATCCAATATTATTTGCACGCCATTTGGCAAGTGCAGATTCACTTAATGAAGCAATGTCTGTCCCGTTTATTGTAAGACTACCTTTAGTGGGCTTATCAATACCAGCAATTAAATTCAGTAAAGTTGTTTTGCCGGAACCGGAGGGACCCATAAGAGCAAGAAATTCCCCTTCTTCCACATTAAAAGTAATATCATTAAGTACCGGGATTTCAAAGCTATCCCGCCAGTAAGATTTGAAAACATTTTTAACATTAATTAATTCTGCCATGTAAGCTCCCTTTCACTTATAATAAACTCAAAGAAAATATTATTTGCAATAGAAAATCTAAACGTCAAATGTCAAACTATAAACGCCGATTGATAAATTAAAACCCTGAATGGAAAAAATATTCTTATTTATTCTTAAATATTACCAGTTACAATTTTTCAATTATCATTATTCAACTTTTACTTTAACCCCATCTTTTATTTTTTCATTAATGGTTTCAACAACGCGGTCTCCTTCAGTTAATCCGGAAGTAACTTCAGTATAAATATCGAACTGCCTGCCGGTGTTAATTATGGTTTCTTCAATTTTACCATCTTTAACAGTATATACAATTATTTTATTATCCTTCTTAATTAATGATGAAGTCGGAACAACCAGAACAGCCTTTTCTTGAACATCAACCTTCTTACCTGTTTCCATCATAAACATGACTTTCGCGCTCATTTCCGGAAGCACTCTGCTATCGTAATCTTTAAATCCAACTTTTACCATAACGGTTGCTTTAGATCTGTCTGCCGTAGGGACAATCTTTGCAACATAACCTGGGTATCTTCTGTCAGGATAAGCATCAAGAATAATCTCACAGGTTTGATTCATAATAATTCTTTCAATATTGGATTCCGAAACGTCTGTTTCCACCTGAAGTGATTTCATATCTGCCATTGTTACTACGGCAGCTTTTGATGAAGCGCTTGCAGCTAAAGGGGCAACAATCTCTCCAACGTCCGCATTTTTTGTTAACACAGTTCCATCAAACGGAGCACGAATAAGCATATTTTCCATAGCAACTTCAGCGCCCACAACACCTGCTTTCATAAGTTCAATATTAGCAAGAACTCTTAAGTAACGTGCTTCAGCTACGTCAACCGCCTCCTGCGATGTCGCATTCGATTTTAATAATTCTTTCTGCCTGTAGTAACTTCTTTCAGCATCTTTCAATTCAGCTTCACTTAATTTTAAATTTGCTTTTGCCTGATCCAGCTGAGCTTTTATATCACTATCATCAAGTCTAGCAATTATCTCGTTCTTTTTTACTTTATCTCCTTCAACTACTCCAAGATAAATTAATCTACCAGTACCTTTTGAAGCCACAGATGCTTTACGCTGGGCAACCACGTATCCGCTCGCTGTAAGTATTGCATTTGATTCAGATGGTGATCTTAAAACTACTGAAGTCAAATTCACTTCAACAGAAGTGTCAAGTAATGATTGAACAATAAAATATCCTGCTGCCAGAACCACAATAATAATTAAAACAACGGCAATCTTTTTATAATAATAGCTATAGTCACGTCGTGGATTATTATTTTCTTCAGTCCTATTAATTTTCAAAGCAGAAAGATCTGCGCTTTTAGTTTCCATTAAAATTTCTCTTTTTACAAAACTGGTTAATACTATGATACTTAATTAAAAGTAAGTATAAAGGAATAAATAAAACAATAACTTAGGCGGAAAAAATAGTAAATAATATTTTAATAAGAAGTTATTATCGGTAAATAGCTGGATATTTTCGGTAAATGTTTGCAGGCAGAATTATCACTTAGAGCCAAATTGAAATTATACGGTTATTAAGGTATATTTTTAATTGAAAAATCGATTGGTGTATGTCTACTCCCTTAATGAATCAATATCATAAGATCAAGGAAAAGCAACCTGATACAATTCTCTTATTCCGTGTTGGTGATTTCTTTGAAACCTTTGAAGAAGATGCAAAAACTGCATCAAAAGTCTTAGGTATTACCTTAACCAGAAGAGCAAACGGATCCGCGGGAGATGTTCCGTTAGCAGGTTTCCCTTTCCATGCAATTGACACTTACCTTCCGAAGCTGGTCAGATCAGGTTACAGAGTTGCTGTTTGTGAACAGATGGAGAATCCAAAATTTGTTAAGGGAATTGTTAAACGTGAAGTTATAGAAGTTGTTACTCCGGGTGTGGCACTTAATGATAAACTTTTGGATCATAAAAGAAATAATTATCTGGCTGCTATATATATTAAAGAAAATCTTACCGGAATTTCTTTTTGTGATATTTCAACAGGTGAATATTTTACTTATGAGGTTCCTTTTACTGAGCTGAGAGCTCAAATTGAATTGATAAATCCTGCTGAAATCCTGTATCAGAAGAAGGACAAAGAATTTTTATCAGAACTGCTAAGCAAACTTAATCTGAACATCCGTCTTTCAAAAATTGATGACTGGATTTTCAATATAGATTACAGCAGGGATATTTTAATTGCTCATTTCAAAACAATAAACCTTAAGGGTTTTGGTATTGAAAATCTATCGGCGGGAATTATATCGGCTGGAGTAGTCCTTCATTATCTGCAGGAAACTCAAAAAGTAAATCTCACACACATAAATAAAATTGCCAGGTATAATCCTTCCGATTATATGTTGCTTGATTTTTCAACCAAGCGCAACCTGGAAATTACATATTCATACCAGGAAGGTTCACGCGAAGGTACGCTCATTTCAATCCTGGATAAGACTGAAACTGCAATGGGCGGCAGGATGCTTAAGAACTGGATTTCTGCACCACTTAGAAAGTTAGAACCCATTTTAACTCGACAACAATGTGTGGAAGAATTCTTTCTTAATAAAAGTCTCCGGCAAAAAATTCAAAACGCATTGAAAGAAATTGGAGATCTGGAAAGATTGATTTCCAAAATCTGTACTGGCAGGGCAAACCCAAGAGAAATTGTTGCTCTTAAATTTTCTTTACAGAGGATTCCTACAATTAAAGAAAGCCTGAATGAAGTTAATTTACCTGTCCTGATTCAAATGAACAATCAGCTTTTATCATTGGATAGATTGGTTGACAAAATCGGACTTGCAATAACTGACTCACCTCCATTAAATATTGCAGATGGCGGAGTTATTAAACGCGGTTTCAGTGTTGAATTGGATGAGCTTCGGGATCTCTCAATAAATGCTAAAAGCTGGATTGCCAACCTGCAGAAATCAGAAAGAGAACGAACAGGAATTTCATCACTCAAAGTTAGCTTTAATAAAGTGTTTGGCTATTATATTGAAATCAGTAATGCAAATAAAGATAAAGTTCCTGAAGATTATATCCGTAAGCAAACTCTTGTTAATGGTGAAAGATATATTACTCCTGAATTAAAAATTTACGAAGACAAAATTCTTAACGCTGAAGAAAAGATTATTGAGCTTGAGTCACAGTTGTTTAGCGAAATCAGGTTAGAAGCTGCATCTGAAGCCGAGGCAATTCAGCTTAATGCAAAACTCATTGCAATGTTAGATTGCTACATTTCACTTGCCGAATGTGCTGACCAATATAATTATGTCAAACCTTTACTTGATGAATCTGATAACATTGAAATTGTGGATGGAAGACATCCTGTTGTTGAAAGGATTTTAAAACCTGGTGAGAAATTTACACCGAACAATTGTCATTTGAATAACTCAGATTCACAGATTATACTGCTCACTGGTCCAAATATGGCTGGTAAATCTGTATATATAAGGCAAATTGGTTTAATTGTATTGCTTGCACAAATGGGTTCATTCGTACCGGCTAAATCTGCTAATATCGGATTAACAGATAAAATTTTTACACGTGTTGGAGCAAGTGATAACATAACAACCGGGGAAAGTACTTTTCTTGTTGAGATGCAGGAGACTGCAAATATACTGAACAATGCAACGGAAAAGAGTCTAATTCTGCTTGATGAAATTGGAAGAGGAACAAGTACATTTGATGGAATTTCCATTGCATGGGCTGTAACTGAGTATCTGCACGATTACCCGCAGGTTGCAGCTAAAACTTTATTTGCTACTCATTATCATGAATTAAATGAAATGGCAGATTTGTTTCCACGAATTAAAAATTTTAAAGTTGAAGTTAGAGAATACGGAGACAAAGTAATTTTTCTTCATAAGGTTACTTCAGGAGGAGCGGATCATAGTTATGGTATCCAGGTTGCACAGATGGCAGGCTTACCCGAGTTTGTTACTAACAGGGCTAAGCAAATCCTGGAAAATCTTGAATCAAAAGAATTAACCCCTGTTGAAATTAAAAAAGCAAGAATAGCTAAACTTAAGCAAACGGATAAAACTCAATTCAGTTTATTTGAAATTAAAGACGACTCCCTGCGTAAAGAGATTTCCGATATTGAATTGAACAATCTTACTCCAATTGATGCATTAAATAAACTAAATGAACTGAAAAAGAAAGTCGGGAAGAATTAAATGAAGGTAGAGTATTTTGTTCTCTTTGCAATTATTATTTTCATTACCGGTTGCGGAAAAAATTATTCACCAGAAGAAAGAGACTATATAAACAAGATTGAAAAAATCAGGATAGATAAAAATAATGAAATGAAAAATGACGCAAACTCACCATTCAACCAGGATCCTAAAGCGCATTTTGAGCCCTTGAAATATTTTGATATTAAACCGGATTTCTTATTCAAAAGCAAATTAACAGAATATCCATCTAAGGATACTATTAAGATTTACGGGACAAAAGGAGAAGAAAGAAAAGTTGTAAAATTTGGATTTATAACATTTACATACAAAAATAAAAATTATAAAGTAAATGTTTATAAAGGGAGAAGTAAAAACGGAATAGAATATTATAGTATTTGGTTTACTGATAAGACAACAAATAATGAAAGTTACGGTGTCGGTCGTTATATTGATTTTGAATATAATACAGATAAGAATTTTATTTATTCAGTTGATTTTAATCTTGCTTATAATCCATATTGTGCTTATAGTAGTAAATATAGCTGTGCCATACCCACTAGAGAGGATTAC
>QZKB01000145.1 GCA_003599415.1 Ignavibacteriales bacterium
ACGTGCACTAGGAAAGAAAATTAAATATGCTCCCAGAACACCTGA
The DNA here is from genome assembly GCA_003599415.1 of Ignavibacteriales bacterium. Lineage (GTDB taxonomy): Bacteria > Bacteroidota > Ignavibacteria > Ignavibacteriales > SURF-24 > SURF-24. Next base: position 46 of record QZKB01000145.1, read on the forward strand.
AATAGCACCGCTTGCGCCCACCATAGCTATTTGTGATGTGGGAGTTAAAAATGTTTGAGAGAGAGCGGCACATGAACCAGTTAGTAAATAAAACTGATTTAAGAAATTGTCTTCTTAAACTGCTTTAATACATCAAGTGCGTAGTTAATATCGTATTCAGTATGGTCTGCAGAAATCTGGAAACGGATTTCCTCATCACCTTTTGGTACAACAGGATAGTTAAGCCCTGTAGCGAGTATTCCATTTTCAACTAAGAAATGAACACAATCTGAAGTTGTCTTTGTATCCCTTAGCATTAAAGGCACAACCGGATGCTCGCTTTCAATTACTTCATAACCAAGTTTTATCAGACCCTGTTCAAATTGTTTTTCACGTGCGCGCATAAAATCCAACAATTCAACACCTTTACCAGAATCAACTATCTCAAGCGATTTCATTGCAGCACATGCTTCAGCAGTTGTAATAGGATTTGAGTAAATGTACATTGGAGATGATTCTCTGAAATATTCAATTAGTGCAGCAGAAGCAGTTACATATCCGCCGTTAACGCCAAAAGCTTTGCCAAGTGTTCCTATAAGAATGTCAATTCCTTTAGCGTTTGTATATTCAATTGTACCTCTTCCGGTTTTTCCAAATGCACCAACACCATGGCTGTCATCAACAATTGTAATAACACCTTCTTCAAAATCTTTATCATATTTTTCTGCGAGAGTAGAAATTTTATCGAGCGGGGCATAGTCTCCGCGCATACTGAAAATACCGTCAGTTATAATGAGAACTCTTTTACCTTGCCCGATTGATTTTTTAATAGTCTCTTCAAGCAGGTTCATATCAAGATGTTTGTAAACATCTTTTACTTTAGGTCTGGCAAGCTTAATAGCGTTAATAATGCAGTTATGGTTTAGTTCGTCGCTTATTACAATTGTTTCATTGTCAATCAAAGATGATATAACACTTACTATTGTTGCATAAGCCGAGGAAAAAATCATAGCGGCTTCTCTTGAGTGGAATTTTGCTAACTTTTCTTCAAGGTCTGTGTGTGGTTTATAGGTTCCGCTTATAAATCTTACAGCACCAGGACCAGCGCCATATTTTTTTGCGGCTTCCTCTTCTGCTTCAATAATTTCTTTTCTAAGTGACATTCCCAGGTAAGAATTGGAATTCATTCTTAGAAATTCTTTCTCGCCAAAACCTTCAATAAAAAATCTTGGACCCTTTTCATTTTCGGCTAATTTAATTTTAGTTACAACTTTTTCTTTACCTTTGGCAACGCCTCTGGTTTTAAGATCAGTAACTTTTTCAATTAATACTTTTTCTAATTTTTTATATGACATTGTAAACTCCTGAAAATATTTTTTTTTATTATAACTCAACACCAAGTTTTACGGCAAGTTTTTCAAACATATCTTTTGTCATTGTCTCAAGATCATAATCCGGTTTCCAGCCCCATTCTTCTTTTGCAGCAGAGTCATCCAGACTATTTGGCCAGCTATCTGCAATTCTTTGTTTCATGGGATCTACCCGGTATTGTATCTGAAATGTTGGAATATATTTTTTAATTACATTTGCCAGGTCTTCCGGATTAATGCTCATCGCTGTAATATTAAAAGCGTTTCTGTGTTTTAATTTTGATGGATCAGCTTCCATCAAATCAATAGAAGCTTTAACGGCATCCGGCATGTACATCATATCAAGTTGAGTATTTGGCCCAAGGTAACAGAAGTATTTTTTATGCTTGATTGCTTCGTAATAAATTTCAACAGCGTAATCCGTTGTTCCTCCACCGGGTAATGTTTTATTTGAAATTATTCCAGGGAAACGAACACCGCGTGTATCAACACCAAATCTTTTATGGAAATAATCGCATAAAAGCTCACCTGATACTTTAGAAATTCCATAGATTGTTGTCGGGCGCTGTATTGTATCCTGCGGAGTAAAATCCTGCGGAGTGTTTGGTCCGAACGCTGCAATAGAACTTGGAACGAATACGCTGCATTTATGTTCACGTGAAATTTCAAGAACATTATATAAACCGTTCATATTAAGATTCCATGCAAACTGAGGTTTTTCTTCTGCAGCAGCAGATAAGATAGCAGCCAAGTGGAAAATTGTATCTATCTGGTATTTTTTTACAACTTCTGAAAGAGATCGAATATCTGTACAATCAACAATTTCAAAAGGCCCGTCACCCTCATCCTCTTTGTTTCTGAAACGTATATCGGTAGCAATAACATTGTCTGCCCCATACTTTTCCCTTAAAGCAATAAGTAGCTCTGAGCCGATCTGACCCAATGCTCCCACAACAAGAATTTTTTTCATTACTCCTCCTCCGGAGTTTTAAAGTGAAATACTTTTAATTAAATATTTACGTTGCTAAAATAAATATTTCCGGCAAATAAATACTCAGGAAAGATCAAGCATTCTTTCAAATGAGTAAAGCTGATTACCAGGCCAAATCTTAAAAAATAAACTCAATTTAGGTAGTAGGTAAAAATATTTTTTTTTACTACATTATTTCTGAATTCGGAAGTACATTTAATGAATATAAAACTTCTATATTTTTTAATTGCAATAGTCTTGTTCCTATGGATTATAGGATGTCGGAAAGAATTGCCGGTTGAAATTGAACAGGGAACAATAGATAATGTAAACGCTTTTATTACTATTACCTCTCCTCAAACAGGAGATACTTTCAAACCGGGGGACTGGCTTCAAATACGTTGGGGATCATCAACATCAATTGACAGAATCAAGATTGAACTTTATAATAACAATGTTCTTCGGGCTATCTTAACGGATCATTATCTAAACAGTGGTGTGTATCAATGGGGAATTCCGTTTGCTATGCCGCTATCCAACAAGTATAAACTAAGAATCATTAGTACCAGGGATACGTCAATTTATAGTTATAGCGGTACATTCAAAATAATTAATCAATAACAAACCGAACAAGAAGTGAAGGAAATAATTTCTTATAAAAGATTAGACAGTAAAACCTGGGATGATTTAGTTAGTGTGTTCGGTGAAAAGGGTGCGTGCGGTGGTTGCTGGTGTATGTACTGGAGACAGAAAAGTACTGACTTCAGCAAAAACAAGAACGAACCGAACAAAAAATTGTTCAGGAAATTAGTTGATGAGAAAAAAGAACTTGGCTTAATTTTTTATGTGAATGATGAACCGGCTGCCTGGTGCTCAGTTTCACCAAGAGAAGAACTTTACAGGATTGAAAACTCAAGAACATTCAAGCTTGCAGATAATAAACCAGCCTGGTCAATTGTTTGTCTATTCATTAAGAAGAATTACAGAAGGCAGGGCTTATCTGTTCGGATTATAAAATCAGTTATTGAATATTGTAAAACAAAGAATGTTAAAATCCTTGAAGCATATCCGGCCATTCCATATGCTTCAAAGATTCCTGATTCATTTGCATGGACTGGTTTTGAATCTGCCTTTTTAAAAGCCGGTTTTATAAATATTCCTGTGCAAACAAAATCCAAAGCTTACATGAGATTTTATCTTTAGTTGAGTGCATTATTGTCCACATTTGTCTTATCTAAAAATATAATTTATATGTCAGCTTAAAATTTCTTCCCGCCTCAGGTACAATTGATTTTACACGCGAAAGATGATTCCTATATTCTTTGTTGAATATATTCTCTGCGTTAAATGTAATACTGTTAACAAATTCTCCTGTAATAAAAATATATTGTGAGAAGCCATTCCAAATAAAATAACCTGAGGTCGGCTGTTCAAATTTATCAATCCTGTTTTGACTTGCTGCAAATTCACTGCTTATTCCTGCAGAAAAATTATTGGAAGAATATTGCAAATCCAGAAGTCCTTTTAATGGCGGAATAGCAGGAAGTGGAGACCGCAGACTTTTTAACTCACCATATGTATAACTTAAAGAAAAACTAAACTTTAGTTCGTCTGAAAATTTAATTTCGCTTTCAGCCTCAATGCCTGTAATAAATGCGCGCTCACCGGATGAAGCATAAACAGGCAGCAGGGTACTGTAATTTATCTTTCCTGTGTTTCTTGGAATTATGTAATTTGAAAATGAGTTATAGTAAACGTTTATTAAACTGTAGAACCAATTATTTATTATAAATAGAAATAATTCGTTACCAATACCTGATTCGGCATCAAGATCAGGATTACCGATCTCATAAGAATAAGCCGCAAGGTGCGGTCCTTCTGAAAACAATTCTTCAATTGTAGGTATACGGGATGACTTACTTAAATTAGTTCCAATGTGAATATCCTGCCATAGTTCATAAACTGCCGAAAGAGATAACGAATAAGTTTTAAAAAATCTATTTCTTATGTGTCCGATCTTTGAATCTGATTTTTCAAATTCAGGTTTAACCTGATCAAAATTATACCTTGCAGCAAACTGAAAATCTATTTTACCTAAGTGAAAAGATTCAAAGAAATATGTGGCGGCATTAAATGAGTTTGAATGAGGAGTAAAAACGTAACCTCCGACTTTAAAGTCTCTGTGGTTTAATGTTAATCCTATAATTCCTTCCTCAAAAAATCCAAAGGTTGAATGATTAACCTTTATATTGCCGGAGTAATCATAAAGTGCAAACTCTGCTCCAATAAGATTATTGTTTTCAAACTCTTTATGCCTGTAATAATTCCTTGAAAAATTAATATCAAGAGAATTTATAAATTCACTTTTCAGGTTGATATTTAGTCTTGTATTTAGTTGATGCTTCATCATATTTATATCAATTCCATTTGGATGCGCTCCAATAAAACCACCCGGTACACCGTAATCTGATTCAAATGTTCTGTAAGATACTCCTAAAAATCCCCATTCCTTAACAAAACTTAATCCACCTGCATAGCTGAGAGTTTCCAGATCAGAATTATTTAGTGATCCAATTGGAGTTGTAAGGTTACCCGCGTGTTTGTTGCTCAGTTCTCCCCGAAAAACAAAATCATAAACCGGAACTTCAGTAACAACAGCACCCATAAGACCATTATTAACTGATTCACCAAAAACTCCTGCACTGCCTTTAATTCCTGAAGGAATTTTAAATGGGATTTCATCTTTGATAACATTAACAATCCCACCGAAAGTTGAAGAAGTTTTGCAGAGAATTCTTGGTCCCCGGATTACCTCAATTCTTTCCGCTGTGAAAGGGTCAACTGAAACAGCATGATCGGGTGAGGTTGACGAGAGATCTTTTGTTATAAAACCATCTTCAGATATAACTACACGGTCGCCGCCAAGTCCTCTAATAACAGGTCTTGCCGGAGCTGGTCCCATTGAACGCATAGCCAAACCGGTTTCATTTTTTAATGTTGCTGCAAGAGTAAGACCGATATCTCTTTGGAGGTCTCTATCCTTAAGTACGTGAGAAGCTTTCTCAAGATTGTCAAATGCTGAAGTAGGATGTTCACCCGTAATAATCACTGTTTGAGAATACAAGGCTTCAGGGAAAAGGTGAATTAATAAATTCGTTAAGTCATCTTTGCCCGCAAAAACATTTTCCTCAGTTGATTTATAACCAATTAAACTTATTCTCAGAGTAAATCTTCCTTCTTTAACAGAACTAAACTGAAAGTAACCCAGACTGTCTGTTTTACTTACAATATTTAGTTCGTTAATCAGGACTATCACATTTTCAAGCGGCATATGTGTCTTACCATCTACTACCTTGCCGGATATGCTGCTTAAATTTATATTAGCAAAGCTTTTTCCTGATAATAAAATTATCAGTAACATGAAGGTGGCAAACCTGTTATAGTTACCACCCTTTAAAAACAACAATAAAGTTTTCATTTACTTCACACTGATTGTAATATTGGAGGAAGTAAATTCTGCTGAACCGTTTACCACAAGTTTAATTTTAATATAGGTTGAACCTTTCTTAATACCCTTTAATCTAAAAACCCAGGGCTCATTATTGTCAGTTAGTATTTCAGCCAGAGTAGCATCTCCTATCTCAAAATTTAAAGAGTGAAGCGGGTATTCAGGTTGAAAATATTTTTCATTAGTGTCATAGAACTCAACTTCAAGATGATCGGTAGTTGAATCCAATTGTACTTCCAGATTTCCTGTGGAAGAAGCAGGATTTGAATTTACCAATACTGTTCCATTATTCTCCAGGTTTATTCTTAAACCTACTGGTTCACCGTATTTTGTTGTATCCTCAATAATTCTAACAGGAATAAATGGCGTTCTTACATCAACATGCCCGGCATGTTTAACTAAGAACTCAATCAAAGTAAAACCTTCTTTTTTACCTTTTAGGTGAAATGCCCAATCAGTAGGACTATCCTGAACAATTGATAAATAAGAGTTATCAGTAATATTCCAGCCAAAGGTATGGTCGGCATCTGCAGGGGTATTGATAATATTTTTCCCGGCATCCAAAAACTTAATGGAATAATGATCTGATAAAGCATTTAGCGGCGCAAAAAGAGTATCGCTGATTTTTTTTCCGTTCCATTCAGTAAGAATTTCACCTTGCCAAACAACAAGAATTGGCTTGGTTGTAGCGTCTCTGATAATCCAACCTTCCGGGTCAAAATGTTCAGATTGTGCAGTCAATGGATCAGATTCATTGCTGCATCCGTTGATTAAAATTAATATTGTCATCCATCCAATTAATAGTAACCGGATAAAGATGTTCCTTGTTCTGAAATTCATAACATCTCCTAATAAATTAATAATGAAAAAAGTGTAGGGTATATTAAGCTATTGGAGGGGCACGAAGGTTTATTGCAGATGATTCTTTTGACGAATATATAATGTTCTCCTGAACGGAGAACCTGGCAACTTCATAAAAACAAACTGTAAAATCGTTTATTAATTCAGGAGAAGTTGATAATGTTTTATTGAGATGGGCAAGTAAACAGAACGAACCATCTGACGAGAATGGATCCTTATGAACACTTTTACTGCCTGAATTGCCGGAAAGCAGGTTTTCGGTAGATGATTTAAAATCATGACTATGGGTAATACTAATTCCGAATAGAAATAAGTATACAAATAAGAAAAATCCCGAAATCAGTTTCCGGTATTTAATAAAATGATTCATATCTGAATGAAAGTATAAAAAAATATTTCTATCTGTGCAACTTCTTGTAAAGATAATATGTTGTCGAATTAAAGTCACTTAACATAACATCAAATAAAAACATAAAAGTTCAAAATTCGGAGGGAGTTATATGGGCAATAACAATCTTACCGGCGAAGTATTCTATCCTACGGAACAAGTAATAAATTTTTCTCATGCTAAAAACTGGGAAGAAGTTCGGCGATATGCGCAGGAAAACTATATTGACTTCTGGGCTACGGAAGCAGCAGAATTGCATTGGTTTAAAAAATGGGAAAAAGTTGTTGATGATTCAAATAAACCTTTCTACAAATGGTTTACCGGAGCTAAAACCAACATTGTTTATAACTGCTTAGACAGGCACACCGAAACTGCAAGAAGAAATAAGCTGGCACTAATATGGGAAGGTGAAAATGGTGAGTTCAGATCATTCTCTTATTTTGCATTAAGAAGGGAAGTATGCCGGTTTGCAAATGTGCTTAAAGGATTAGGCGTTCAGAAAGGTGACAGAGTAACAATTTATATGGGCAGAATTCCTGAACTTGTTATTGCAATGCTTGCAACAGCAAGAATTGGAGCCGTTCATTCAGTTGTTTACGGAGGATTTTCTGTAGAGGCACTTCACGAGAGACTTGAAGATAGTCAGTCAAAAGTTCTCATCGTTGCTGACGGGTCTTTTCAAAGAGGTAAAGTTGTTCCATTAAAACAAATTGCAGATGAAGCGCTTCAACGTGCAGCGACTGTAGAAAGTGTACTTGTTGTTAAACGAACAGGTGAAAAAATAAATATGGAAGCCGGAAGAGATTTCTGGTACCACGATCTTATGAGCTTGCCTATCGGTGGCAATAGCTGTAACATTGAAATAGTGGATTCCGAAGATCCTTTATTCTTACTTTATACCTCAGGTACAACCGGTAAACCGAAAGCCATCCTGCATACTCATGGCGGTTATATGGTTGGCGTTTATTCGACATTAAAATATGTATTTGATATTCACGAAGAAGACAGATACTGGTGCGCAGCAGATCCCGGCTGGATTACAGGTCATAGTTATATTGTTTATGGACCATTACTAAATGGAACCACATCATTTATGTACGAAGGCGCTCCAACTCATCCTTTCCCGCATCGCTGGTGGCAAATGATTGAGAAATACGGAATTAATATTTTATATACTGCTCCGACTGCAATACGTGGTTTAATGAGGTTTGGGGAAGCCTGGCCTAACCGGTATGATCTTTCTTCTTTACGTCTTCTCGGTTCAGTTGGTGAACCGATAAATCCTGAAGCATGGAGATGGTATCATCGCGTAATTGGAAAAGGCAGATGCCCGATTATGGATACGTGGTGGCAGACAGAAACCGGAATGTTTATGATTACCCCAACTCCGTCAGTTCCGTTAAAACCTGGTTCAGGTACAAAACCGTTCCCGGGATTAATTATGGATGTTGTTGATGAGGACGGTAATCCGGTAAAACCGAACGAAGAAGGTTACCTTGTAATTAAAAATCCATGGCCTGCAATGGTAAGAACAGTTTACAATGATCCTGATAGATTCGTAAATCAATACTGGAGTAAGTTTCCGGGGATGTATATGACCGGTGATTCCGCAAGGAAAGATGAAGACGGTTACTTCTGGATTATTGGCAGAGTTGATGATGTAATTAAAGTTTCCGGATACAGGTTAGGTACAGCAGAAATTGAAAGCGCATTAGTCTCGCATCCTTCAGTTGCCGAAGCTGCTGCAATTGGTTTACCGCATGAAGTTAAAGGAAATGCAATTCATACTTTCGTTATACTGAAAACAGGATTTGAAAAAAGTGATAAGCTTGCAGAAGAATTAAGGCAGCATGTTGGTCATGAAGTTGGACCAATTGCCAAACCGGAACACATTGAATTTGTGGATTCACTTCCAAAGACGAGAAGCGGTAAAATTATGAGGAGAGTTCTTAAAGCAAAAGCGCTTGGAGTAGATCCCGGTAATATTTCGACTTTGGAAGAATGACATGCTTTTACAAGAGTAGTTTAGGTTAACCAAAATTATTTGAAAATTGTTTTTATCAGTTTTTCATTCCGAGCGAAGTCGAAGAAATGTTTAGTATCAATGAATAATAGTGACATATAAAAAAATAAATGTAATTCCCGTGTACTTGCCTGCTGCAAGCAGGAGAGGGAATCTTTAGAAATATTTATGGATTCCCACCTGCCTTGCCGCAGGCAGGCTTTCGTGGGAATGACAGATGACATATGGATATATTTTCAGATGTCTGTAGTAAAAACATTTAACAATTTATTAGAAATTCCAGGGGGAAAACATTCCTCACCAATTTCATTTTTAAATTTTGGTTTGAATAATGCACCGGCCTTTTTATATTTCATTGTAAAATTTTAATGGAGTCAGAATGCCTGTTGAGATTATGCTTAAATCCGATTTTCCTAATCTAAATTTGGTAAAAGCGGGTAAGGTAAGAGAAATTTATGAAGTTGGTGACTATTATTTATTTGTAGTTACTGATCGTCTTTCGGCTTTTGATGTTATTATGGATCAGGGAATTCCATATAAAGGAATGGTTCTGAACAAAATCTCTGAGTTCTGGTTCAATTTTACAAAAAGTATAATTCCTAACCACCTTATTACCACAGACGTTGAAATGTATCCGGTTGAATGCCGTGAATATAAAACTTCTTTACAAGGAAGATCGATGCTTGTAAAGAAAACAAAAGTAATTCCGATCGAATGTATAGTCCGTGGTTATATAACCGGTTCTGGATGGAATGATTATAAAAAGACAGGTATGATTTCAGGTATAAAATTGCCGGACGGATTAATTGAATCCGAAAAATTATCTGAACCGATTTTTACACCATCAACAAAAGCTGAGATTGGATTACACGATGAGAATATAAGCGGTGAACAGGCAATAGAAATTATTGGTGAAGAAATTTTTAATAAAATTAAAAAA
>QZKB01000121.1 GCA_003599415.1 Ignavibacteriales bacterium
TTACTGAAGAAAAAATACTTTTGATTCGTGTACCTTCATCTTCAGAAATTTCTTTTTCTAATTTATAATCATCCCCTTCAATAAAATAATGCTTCAAGAGAAATTGTTTTTGATCTTTATCCAGCTTGCTAAAAACTCTTGTTTCCATTTGGCTGGCTTTAACTGTTTCCGGCAGATTAACTTCAAAGATATTCCCCATAATTGGAAAAATAAAAAGTGCCAGACTAATAAAAACCATCTTCCATATTTCCCGCCAGGCCACAAGAGCATTTGGTCCTACACCTGCATTTGCAGTCTGAACAGTTTTGTTGTTAAGAACCTGTTGAGAACAAAGACAACAATTTATTATTATAATCCAAATGATAGCAGTAAAATCTAAAGTTGCCTTCGGATCAGTTTGATCAGAAAAAATTCTTGGAATATGGGGGATTGATAATCCAATAATAACAAGAACAATTCCAAACCAGTGTTCCTTTCGAACCGGAGCATTAAATAATATTTTACCAAAGAATGGCAGGAAAACTAAATAAACATTTACATACGGGGCAAAAATATGAGGAGAATAATATCGCGGTAAATAAAAGAAACCGATATTTTCAATTACGCCTGTAAATGCACAAATAATTATTGTTATAATAGAGAGTGTCCCCGGCCATAAATATTTTATTTTCTTTCCCCGGATAACTTCAATAGATACAGCAATTACTGCCCATAGTAATTTGGATAGCTCCCTCCACCAGGTCATTACTCCTGGTGAAACGCCAATTTGTTTATCACCCACAAACCTGGGTTGGTTACCCATCCAGTTAAGAACATACTGACCACCAAGTGCACCGTTAATAATAGATAACCAAATTAGAATAAGTAACCATTCCATAATAACCTGCAAGTTTGAAATGAACTAAAAAGATTTCAACTGACTTTTTTGCAAAGATACCTGAAAAAATGGATTTTCAAAATAATGACAGTATAATTAAATATAGATTTTAGTGTAACAATCTTTCAGTCAGGTCATCTTTGTTAGAAATAGAAAATTCCATTTGCAAGTAAAAAACTGCTTACTTAATTTTGTGTCAACTTTTTTAAGAACAGAATATTATGCCAAATTTTTCACATACGTGGTTGCCATTTATTTATTTATACGCATTCGGTGGACTTTTCTTTTTTACTGGCATTTATATAATCAGAAAATCTCATGCTCTGAATATGAAAAGAAAGAGTCACCGTTATTGGTTTAAAGTATTAATTTTTGGCTTCTTCTATTTTATGATAATTCACACCGTTTTAATAATTGCCGCTTTATATTGGTAAAACTTTCTTATGAATGCAGAAACTTTACATAGTCTGGGCACTACTACAGACTGGATAGTTATGGTAGTGTACTTCGTCGGAATAATGCTTTTCGGAAGTTACTTTAGTAAATATAACAGAACAACAAATGATTTCTTTTTTGGTGGTAGAAGGTTTGCCTGGTGGCTTATTACAATTTCAATTGTTGCAACAGGAGTTGGAAGCCACAGCTTTATAAAATATTCAGCCAAAGGTTTAGAGCATGGTATTTCTTCAACAATGACTTACCTGAATGATTGGTTCTTCACTCCCTTCTTTTTATTTGGTTGGTTGCCTTTAATTGTCTATACAAAAATCCGCTCAATTCCTGAATATTTTGAAAGAAGATTTAGTCCTACAGTCAGGTTTATTGCTACAATCTTTCAATTGATGTATATGATTGGCTACCTGGGAATTGGATTACTAACATTAGGTAAAACTATTACTCCTTTATTGCCTCCTGAATTTAGTATCCTCGGATTAACAATTCATCTTTCAATGTTTAAAGTGATAATAGCTATTGCAGTTATAACAGGTATCTACACTACTTTTGGGGGACAAACTGCGGTTATCTTTACTGATTTGATCCAGGGTCTAATATTACTTTTCTCAGGATTTCTGATATTTATTTTGGGAATTTCATATGTGGGGGGATTAGATGCCTTCTGGCATTTACTTCCACCTGATTGGAGGCTGCCTCTTGCAGATTTTAGCCAACCGGCAGATTTTAATTTCGTGGGGATATTCTGGCAAGACGGGGTTGCCGGCTCTGTTGGATTCCTGTTTATGAATATGGGCTTGATAATGCGTTTTATGTCTGCTAAAAGTGTTAACGAAGGACGTAAAGCTGCAGTATTCAATATTTTATTTATGCTTCCACTTTCAGCTATTGTTGTTGGTAATGCAGGTTGGATTGGCAAAGCAATGACTCAAATGATTCCTCCGACACTTCGCCCTGATATAAATCCTGATGAGGTTTTTGTTGCTGTTACACATATAATATCAAGCAAAGGTGTATTCGGATTTGTAATTGCTTCCTTAACCGCAGCATTATTATCAACAGTGGATTCACTTATTAATGCTATTGCTGCCGTTTATATAAATGATGTTCACAGACCTCTAAAGAAATTTATCCGCAAGAAAACTGAAGCGGAAGAAGTAGCTGTTAAAAAGGAATTGAGCGCAGCAAGAATAGCTTCAATGGTATTTACCGGTGTTGGTGTTTTAGCTGTAATTCCTTTTTCAACCTATCCAACAGTTTATGAAGCTCATGGTTATTTTCATTCTACATTAACTCCACCGCTTGTTACGGCAATTTTCCTGGGAGTATTCTGGAGAAGATTTACACCCGCCGGGGTTCTGGCAACTTTCCTCGGAGGTTCTTCCTTAATTATTCTTGGAGCACGGTACCCGGATATTTTAATTACTCCTGTTGCACATGGTACGCCAATGGACCCTGTGCATCCTTATAGTTATATAAGTGCATTATATAATACTCTTGCTTGTGTTGGATTGGGTGTTTTAGTAACCTATATGCAGCCTATATTTACTAAAATGATAAACCGGTTAAGAAGGAAAAATGGGAACCATAAAGAAATTGCAATAACAGCCATTGTTGTTACCGGTGTACTTCTGATTGCAGTATGGTTTAATTTTGGTTCATTAGCCGTACTTACTTCTGCAACTATTATTTTAACACTGGCATCAGCTTTAGCCGCTACTTATTTTATTCATTATGATAAAAACGTTCACACTGACGGTTTAACGGTTTGGTCAATTCGAAAAGCTAAAGAATTATTTAAAGGCAGCAAACTTAACGAACGCGAAGGTGAGATTGTTAAAGTTCACTGGAAACTAAATGAAAGCAAAGATAACCTGGTTCATGTCTCTGTTAAAGAAATGCATAAAATGGAAGCTGAAGTAGGTGACCTTGTTTATGTTTGCGATGCGCGTAAATATCTTGGCGGATTAAAATCTGTTCATACAAAGTTAGGTGAACCGCACAATGAAGCTGGTGTTGTTTACATAAACGAAGAACATAAATTATCTGCTCTTTTCCAGGAAGGAAAAATTCTTACTGTGGAAAAAGAGATGTAAACCAATAAAACTTACCTAAGCCGCTTTAATAAGCGGCTTTTCTTTTTTAAAGTTCTACTATTTTTTCATATCTTGCGCAAAACATTTCTTGCTCTAGGAGGAGTTATATATGAAATATCTAATTGGAATGGATGGCGGTGGGACAAAAACTGCTTGTGTTGCTACAGATCTTGACGGAAACATAATTTATCATTGTTCAGGCGGACCCTCTAATTTTATTATTATCGGAACCGAAAAAGTTTCTGAGATGCTCTTTTCTTTAATTACTGAATGCAAAGAAAAACTAAATGCCTCTTATGAAGATTTTGGATATATTGTTCTGGGTACAACCGGCGCCGGAAGAAGAATTGATGCCGAAAAGCTGGAAACAGCTTTTAGAAAATATTGTATTGCAAAAGGTGTACGTGTAAATTTTTATGTTGATAGCGATGCACGTATTGCTCTCGAAGGAGCATTCTCAGGAAACCCCGGCAGCATAATGATTGCAGGCACCGGCTCAATTATGTTTGGTAAGGATGCTGATGGAAAAATTCATCGGGTTGGTGGATTTGGAAGATTTATCGGTGACCAGGGCAGCGGATATGTAATTGGTAAAAAAGGATTAACTATGGTGGCAAAGCATTATGATGAACGCGGAGATCATACTTTACTAACAAATCTATTAGCGGAAAAATATAATATAAAATCCCCTGAAGAATTAATTATTGAGATTTATAAAAATAATTTTGATATCGCAGCAGTCGCTCCTTTTGTTATTGAAGCAGCAGGAAAAGGTGACGAAGTTTGTCATCATATTATTGAAGAGGAAAGCTATGAACTTGTTCTTCATATTTTAGCGATGATAAAAAAACTTAATCTACCGGAATTAAAACTTTCACTTATTGGAAGCATTATTACGACTGACAATTTTTTTGCCCATACTTTTAGAGAGAAAGTTACTAAGTTTGCTCCAAATGTTATAATAAAAGAAGCTGACTACCCGCCAACGATGGGAGCAATCTTTATGGCTAAGGAAAAGATTAAATTGCAGTAATTCAAATAAAATATAAAACGAATTTTGTTCTATCACCTGAGGAGTAAAAAATTAATGGCTAAAGAAAAAGCTACTACCAGAAATCCATGGTCCTTTATACCAACATTGTATTTTGCAGAAGGAACACCTTATATTTTAATTAACGCTGTTTCCGTAATACTTTACAAAAAGATGGGTATTGATAATGCGACAATAGCAGCGTGGACAAGTTTGCTTTATCTTCCCTGGGTAATTAAAATGTTCTGGGGTCCTATCATTGATACAAATTCAACAAAAAGAAACTGGATTATCTATACTCAACTTGCAATGACGTTATGTTTAGCTTCAGTTGCATTTTCTCTGCAGTTTTCTTTATTCTTTTACCTTTCGCTGGGAGCCTTTTTTATTGGTGCATTTGTTTCAGCAACACATGATATTGCTGCTGATGGATTTTATCTTTTAGCTCTTGATAAAGATAACCAGGCCGGGTTCGTCGGTATAAGATCAACATTTTACAGATTATCAATGATCTTTGGACAGGGATTTTTAGTATGGCTTGCCGGCTATATTTTATCAAGAACAGTTGATCCATCAAATGAGGAAAATATTGTTTCCAGTTGGACTATCTCATTTGGATTAGCGGCTGCTATATATATTGTACTTTTTATTTATCACAAATTTATGCTCCCTTATCCTGCAATTGATGCACCTGCTCCAAAAACCAAAAACGCTTTTGCCGATGTTTTTTCATCTTATTTTAAACAAGAAAAGATTGGAATTATTCTGGCGTTCATTTTTCTTTATCGTTTTGGTGAAGCTTTTCTGATTAAAATTGCTTCCCCGTTCTTTCTGGATAAACCGGAAGTTGGCGGACTTGGATTAACTCTTGAGCAGGTTGGAATTGTATATGGTACTATTGGAATAGGATGTTTATTAGCCGGCGGAATTGTTGGCGGATTAGTAATAAAAAAATACGGTTTAAAAAAATGTCTCTGGCCAATGGCAATAATTATCCAGTTGCCAATGATGGTTTATACAGCAATGACTTTTATTCGACCTTCAGGATATTTTGCATCACCTTTTGTTGCATTTGAACAATTCTCTTATGGATTTGGTTTTACAGCTTATATGGTTTTCCTGATGTACCTTGCAAACAAAAGCCAATACAAGACAGCCCATTATGCAATCTCAACCGGTTTAATGGCTGCTGGTATGATGCTGCCCGGTTTTGTAGCCGGTATTCTTCAACAAGTTTTAGGCTACCAAATGTTTTTTATCACAACGGTTTTGTTAGGAATACCAGGAATCATTACTTTATTCTTTATACCATTAGAAGAAGATGAAAAGAAGTAACTATGAAAATGATTAAACAAATTCCGCTTTTATTAATTATCTCCCTGTTTACATTCAGCGTTGGTAAAAGCGGTGTTCTACCGGTAAAATCAACTATTGATAATAACGATGCTGTTGCAGCATTCAATTTATCGGTAGATGAAATTAGATGGGTTGACTCAATGCTTAACAAGATGACACTTTTTGAGAAGTGTGCTCAGATGATTCTTCCCTGGGCAGAAGCAAAATCCCAGGACACTACTTCTAATGCTTATGAAAGAATTGTTCATTTAGTTAAAGATTTAAAAGTTGGCGGGTTAATTTTCTTTGAAGGAAAAATTAATGACCAGGTATGGCTTACAAATAAAGCGCAGGAATTAGCACAAGTGCCGTTGCTTATTTCTTCTGATTTTGAGCGCGGTCTTGGTATGCGTCTAAAGGACGGTCTCGAGTTTCCGTACAATATGGCTGTTGCTGCAGCAAATGATTCTAACCTTGCCTACTGGATGGGCAAAATAACTTCCCGTCAATCAAATATAATTGGTGTGCATCAGAATTATGCTCCAACTGTTGATCTAAATGATAATCCTCATAATCCAATAATTAACATAAGAGCTTTTTCTGACAATGCCGTATTAACTTCAAAGTTAGCTGATGCATTTATTAAAGGCTGCAATGAAGAAAGAATACTTTCAACTGTAAAACATTTTCCGGGACACGGTTCCTCGTCAACTGATTCGCACCAGAAACTACCTTTGCTTACACATAGCAAGGAAGAATTTGAAACTCATGACCTCATTCCGTTTAAAAATGCAATTGAGCATAATGTTAAATCGGTAATGATAGGTCATCTTGAAGTGCCTGCATACGAATATACATCAGGTTTGCCTGCTTCCCTTTCCGAAAGTATTATTTCAGGTGTATTAAAGACTGATTTGAAATTTAATGGATTGATTACAACCGATGCACTAAATATGAAAGGTGTAACAAATGAATTTTCTGATACTGATGCCGCTGTATTTGCAGTTAAAGCCGGAAATGATTGCCTGCTTTTCCCGGAAGATGAAGAAACCGCTATTAATGCAATCTATGATGCTGTACAAAATGGCGATATAAGTAAAGAAAGAATTGATTACAGCGTTAGAAAAATTCTTGCCGCTAAAAGATGGGTAAGATTAAATGAAAATAAATTTGTTCTTACAGAAGGACTTGAGAACAGATTAGTAAAGAAATCTTACCAGCGCCTTGCTCAGGATATTGCTGATAAATCAATTACTCTTTTAAAGGACGATGACTGTCTTCTTCCTTTAAATGATTTGAAATTTTCCAATGTAACTTGTGTTGTTTTAAATGACTTAAAAAAGCTGCCGGATTATGATATTGTAGAAATGTTTAAAGAGAAATATCCTTCACTTAAAGAATTTGGCTTTGGAAGAAATAGTGATGAGGATGAATATGAAGATGCTTTTATATCCGCTCAGCAAGCCGACCTGGTTTTAATTCCGGTAATAACAAAAGTACGTTCTTACAGCGGTGAAATTGATCTGCCGGAAAATCACATTACTTTTATTCAAAAAATAAACAAGCTTAACAAACCTGCAATTGTTATGAGTCTTGGCAATCCTTATATATTATCGAGTATTCCTGATGTAAAGACTTATATCTGCAGCTATGGTGATACTAAAGTTTCCCAGATTGCCTTGTTCAAAGCTATAAACGGGACAATTGATTTAACCGGGCAACTGCCAATTACAATTACTAATTCGCCTTACAAGTTTGGTGATGGCATTCAGATGGTTTCTAACAAGATTAGAATTCCTGATGAAGAAGAACTCTCCGGTTATAATTTTACTAAGGTAGATTCACTTATCAATAAAGCGATAAAAGATTCTGCATGCCCGGGTGCTGTTATAGCTGTTGGATATAAAGGAAAGCTCTTGTATAAAAAAGCTTACGGAAGGTATACTTACGAAAATTCCTCCCCTGAAATGAAGACTGAGACTATGTTTGATTTGGCATCTGTTTCAAAAGTAATTGGAACAACATCAGCTGCTATGGTTCTTTATGACGAGGGTAAATTAGATCTTGATAAGTATGTGAAAGATTATCTTCCCGAATTTAATAACAACGAAAAAGGAAATGTAACCATTAGAAATCTGTTGCTTCATAATTCAGGATTGCCTGCGTGGGTTCCTTTTTACAAAACATTAAAAACCCGTGAGGAAGTAATTAATGCAATAATGACAATGAAGTTAGATAATCCACCCGGAAAGGAATATGTGTATAGCTGTCTTGGAATGATAACACTTCAGCAGGTTATGGAACGAATAACCGGAAAAGGATTGGATATATTTCTGCAGGAAAGAGTTTTTGGACCATTGCTGATGAAAAGCACAATGTACCGCCCTGCAAAAGAAACCTGGAACAGATGCGCACCAACTGAAAATGATGATTACTTCAGAATGAAAGTGGTTCAGGGACAAGTGCATGATGAAACAGCATTTATGCTTGGCGGAGTTTCCGGTAATGCAGGTTTGTTTTCTAATGTTGATGACCTCTCAATCTTTCTTCAAATGATTTTACAGAAAGGCAAATACGGCAGCAAACAAATAATTGAACCATCAACTGTTGAAATGTGGACTAAAAAACAGACTGATCAAAGTACAAGAGGTTTAGGCTGGGATACAAAATCGGCTGAAAGTTCATCTGCCGGAAGTTTATTCTCGATGAATTCAATTGGTCATACAGGGTTTACAGGGACTTCTGTTTGGATAGATAAAGATAGAGGTCTTTTTGTTGTACTGCTTACGAACCGGGTTTATCCAACAAGAGCTAACACAAAGTTATATAAGTTCAGATCAAAGATCCACGATGCAGTGGTAAAAGCTATCGGATATGAATAAACAGGACAAATAGAACACGGATCGTCATGATCTTTATGATTTTTTATGATAAAAGCTTTTGATAATACAGAATCATAATAATCCGTGTTCCATTTTTATTATCAGAATTTTCCGAACTTAAATGTGATATTTGCCGAGGGACCGCTGAGATCAGAATTTTTTAAACCAATTATATTAATACCGCTGATAAACCTGTAGCTTCCTCCAACATTTATTCTGAAAAAGCTTGCAACATTTAACTCAGCTTTAATTTCAGGCTCAGCAACAAAAAATTCATCATTAGGTCTTCCGTAACTGTGATTATTTCCCCAGTTCCAGTCATCATTGTAACGCTCATTATATGTAACGCCACCGGCGCCAATTAAAGCTGAAAATGCAAAATGGATTAATGAATTTGAATTGTGAATATATTCAAATACAACACCACCATATCCAAACTCAATGTTTACAGGTCTGTCTGTATAAACCTGGTAAGCATTCTGAGCAGCTTCTGTTCCCTTTATATTATTTGCAAGTCCGTAACCACCAAGACCAATCATAAAAGTATGATTGATCAGCCATCCGCCATAACCGCCTACAAGCACACCAAATTCTTTTTTAACCGAGGTTAGTTTAACGACAGGTCCGCCAAAACCACCATGTTCTACTTCACCGGTAAGCAAAGTTTCTTCCTGGGCAAACATCGAAACAGAAACAATCATTAATATCAAAAATAATTTTTTCATTTAGCCTCCACTTAATATTTATTTTATTATTCGGAAATATACTGTATCAGGGATTGCAGAA
Organism: Ignavibacteriales bacterium; assembly: GCA_003599415.1. GTDB lineage: Bacteria > Bacteroidota > Ignavibacteria > Ignavibacteriales > SURF-24 > SURF-24. Next base: position 9,460 of record QZKB01000121.1, read on the forward strand.
GCAAATACTCCAATTCCATCTCCATCAAGATGAAGTTTTGGTTCATGGAAATTTCCATCCATCTCCTGTACATTCTGTTGTGTTAAAAGAAAGTCTTTGAAGTTTTTATCACCGGCATAAATTATCACACGGTAATCTGTATAAAACCAGATTGCATGCCATTCAACATCAATATCTAACTGTGAAGCATCATTCTTAGAATTCTGGAGCCAGTACATCTGCTGTTTGTACATATCAAAATCCTCAATAACATCGTTTGTATCAAGATTATTATGGTAAGCATTATCATAAATAAAATTATCTAAAGTAGGATTTAAAGCAGTTATTGATATTCCATAAATTGATGCATTTGCCGCAGGAGAAAAACTGACATTAATCTTTTTAACATTTCCATTTTCATCTGTCAATCTGTATTTCAATACGTCAGGAGTAAGACGATTAATAAAAAAACCATTTAATGGAACAATTGTAGTTGAGCTTGTTTGCAGGTTTTTCCCGTCAATAGTTGCTTCAACTTCAAGCTTATAGCTTTTACCGTTCTCAATTGTCAGATCATTTCCATTATATTCATAAGAAATTTTTAAA